>CAVJNH010000061.1:0-16620 GCA_963651005.1 Oscillibacter sp. MSJ-31 | reverse complement strand
CGCAGCCCTACGACGCTTTGGTCTGCAATCCGCCCTTCTACAACGGTTCACTGCCTTGTCCCGACAGCCGGCGCACGATGGCGCGCCACACCACGACACTGACCTTCGCGGAACTCATGGAGGCGGCGGAGAGACTGTTGGCTGCGGAGGGCGAGATTTCCGTCGTGGTGCCCGTGGACGGGAAGGGACTGATGGACGAGGCATCCGTCATGGCCGGACTGTTCCCCTGCCGCACGTGCCTGTTCCGCACCACGGAGACCAAGCCACCGCGCCGCGTCCTGCTCTCCTACACGAAAACGCCGAGGATGTCGGAGGATACGACGATGACGCTGGGCGACGAAACCTACCGTCAACTGACCTCCGCTTTCTACCTCTAATTGTTTGTTTGTGTTGGTCGGCCGTTTTTTTTCTCTGCCGAGAGCGTTTTTATTTGTCGCCGTAGTGCCCTTCCACGTCAAGCACCAGAACAACAAGAACCTCGTCATAGATGTCGTAGATGATGCGGTCATGGGCCGTGATGTGGCGTGACCAAGTGATGTCCTTGCCACCCCTCAGAGGCTCAGGATGGCCACGTCCCGTTCTGGGATGCTGTTCCAGTTCTTGGAGAAGGGCTCGGAGTTTCTTAAATGCCAGTGAATTGGACTTTTTCCACTTCTTGATGACCTTTTGAGCCTCCAAGGAATAGTCAATGCTGTAGCTCATAAACTATCCATCCATTCCTGGGCTGCTGCCGCATTATCGAAATGAAGGGTCTTGCCATCCCTGTACTCCTGCCGGGCTTTTTCAATTCTCTCGGCCAGTTCCGGTGTAATGGTCAAATCATCGTCTTCAACAGGAACGAGCGTATAAGCCTGTTTCTTGTTCCTTCTGATGATAACCTTTTCGCCCTGGTCTGCCAAGTCAAATGCGTGAGCCTGATGGTTCCGAAATTCTCTTGATGTAAGATTTAGTACTGCCATAATCTTGTTTTTTTGCAAAGATAGTGCTTTTCCTCCGAACTTCCAAATAAAAGTGTACCCAAAATGGTACGATAACCGTCACTTATTCGTAGCGCATGGAGCGTGCTGGATGGATGCGTGACACGAGCAGGGTGGGCAGCACGAGGACGGCCACCGTGACCAGCAGCGTGGCCGCGTTGAGTCCCAGCACCAGCGGGATGTCCAGTTCCATCGGGGCTTCGCTGACATAGTAGTTGGCCGGGTCGAGGGTGATGAAACCCGTCTGCTGTTGCAGCACGACGAGGCCGATGCCCAGCACGTTGCCCCACAACAGGCCCCGTCCCACGATGAAGACGGCAAACCAGAGGAAAGTGCGGCGGATGGTGGCGGTCCGTGCTCCGAGTGCTTTCAGCAGTCCGATGGTCTGTGTGCGTTCAAGGATGATGATGAGCAGTCCGCTGACCATCGTGAAGCACGCCACGCACACCATCAGTATCAGGATAATCCATACGTTCATGTCCAGCAGCGACAGCCAGGAGAAAATCTGCGGATACACCTCGTAGATGGTGCGCGAGGTGAGGGGTTCGTCGTAATGGTCTGTCCGGCGGTCGATGCGCTGCACGACGCGGTCGGCTGTCTCGTCGAGGCGGCTGAAGTCGCTGACCTGCAGCTCCGCACCGCTGCACTGGTCCGGTTCCCAGTTGTTGAGGCGCACCGCCGTGGGCAGGTCGGTGAAGCACACGGCCTCGTCGAACTGGCTCATGTCGGAAGCATAGACGGCGGCGACGGTGAACTTGCGGGCGCGCACGTTGTCGTAGCTGATGAAGTAGGCCATGATGCGGTCGCCCACCTTGAGGTGGAGCCGGTCGGCCATCAGCCGCGAGACGACCAGTTGGTAGCTGCTCTCCGTGCTGGAGAACTGGGGCAGACGGCCTGCCACGAGACAGGCGTTGAGGAACGAGACATCGTAGTCGCTGCCCACACCCTTGAGGGCTACGCCCATGAAGTCGGAGTCCGTCTTCAGTATGCCCTGTGCCAGCGCGTAGCGTTGCATGTGGCGCACCCCCGGAATGGCCTTGATGACCGTGGCCAGCGAGTCGTCGATGCAGATGGGTTCGGGAATGGCCGACGTGGAGGAGTGGTAGTTCTCCACCTGGATGTGGCAGCCGAAGCCCACCACTTTGTCGCGGATGGTGTGCTTGAAGCCGAGCACCACCGACACGGTGACAATCATGACGGCGAGGCCGATGGCAATGCCGGCCATGGCGATGCGGATGGCCGGGCGGCTCACCTTGCGGCGGTCGCCTTGGTCGCTGTAGATGCGTCGGGCGATGAAAAGGGAAAAATCCATACGACGGTCGTTTGCTTGGAATGAGACGTGCACCACAGACCGCTTACGGCCTGTCCGTGCGTCCGGGGTACGCTTCCAGTGCCTTGCGCAGCACGACGAGTGCGCGCTCCAGGTCTTCCTTCTTCAGCACGTAGGCGATGCGCACCTGGTCGATGCCGGCACCGGGCGTGGTGTAGAAGCCTGCGGCAGGAGCCATCATCACGGTGTCGCCCTCATAGTCGAAGTCGGCGAGACACCAGCGGCAGAACTTCTCCGCATCGTCGACGGGCAGTTTCGCCACGGTGTAGAAGGCTCCCATGGGGATGGGGGAATAGACACCGGGAATACGGTTCAGTCCGTCTATCAGGCACTTGCGCCGCTCCACGTATTCGTCGTAGACGTCGCGGTAGTAGGATTCGGGTGCGTCCAGTGAAGCCTCTGCCACAATCTGTCCGATGAGCGGCGGCGACAGGCGCGCCTGGCAGAACTTCATGACGGCCTTGCGCACCTCGGCATTCTTCGTGATGAGCGCGCCGATGCGGATGCCGCACTCGGAGTAGCGTTTCGACACGGAGTCGATGAGGATGACGTTCTGCTCGACCCCCTCCAGATGGCAGGCGGAGATGTAGGGCGAACCGGTGTAGATGTACTCGCGGTACACCTCGTCGGAGAACAGATAGAGGTCGTATTTCTTTATCAGGTCGCGGATCTGCTGCATCTCACGCCGGGTGTAGAGATAGCCCGTCGGGTTGTTCGGGTTGCAGATCATGACGGCGCGTGTGCGGTCGTTGATGAGTTCCTCGAACTTCTCCACCTTGGGCAGGGAGAAGCCCTCCTCGATGGTGGTGGCTATCGTGCGGATTTTCGCGCCCGCGGAGATGGCAAAGGCCATATAGTTGGCGTAGGCCGGCTCGGGCACGATGATTTCGTCGCCGGGGTTGAGACACGACAGGAAGGCGAAGAGCACCGCCTCGGAACCGCCCGAGGTGATGATGATGTCGTCTGCCGACACGTTGATGTTGTACTTCGCATAGTAGCTCACCAGTTTCTCCCGGTAGCTGAGGTAGCCTTGGGAGGGGGAGTATTCGAGGATAGTCCTGTCAATCTTTTTCAGTGCGTCCAGTCCCACCTGCGGTGTCGGCAGGTCCGGCTGTCCGATGTTGAGGTGGAAGACCCTCGTGCCCCGTTTCTTTGCTGCTGCGGCCAGTGGAGCGAGTTTCCGGATGGGCGACTCGGGCATCTCCAGTCCGCGGACGGATATTTCAGGCATGGTTCTTTATCTTTCTTTTTGTTGTTCGTTTCTGTGGGTGAAAGGATGTTTATCTGCCCGTCTCCAGGCTGCTGCGCTTGTCGCGGTGGAAGGACCGGTAGTCGTCCAGCGGAATCTCCACGTCCGGCTCGGCGAGGCGACCCTCCCGCGGCAGGCGGAATTTCATGTAGCGGATGTTGAGGCCGCGCGCAATCCATTGGGCTTCGTAGAAGGTCTGTATGCCGAGGATGTCGCGCGTCTCCGCGTCGATGCCCTCCGTGTGGTAGAGGTCGTCGGTGTGGAGCAGCAGGGGCAGGCCGTTGCCCCGGATCATGAGGGTGGTGTAGGTGAAGAGGAAGTTGGAGTCGGTCTTCAGGTGGACAATGCCTCCGTCGGTCAGGAAGCGGCGGTAGCGTTCCATGAACCAGGTGCTGGTGAGCCGCTTGCGCGGGTTCTTCATCTGCGGGTCGCTGAAGGTGAGCCAGATTTCCTGCACCTCGTCTGCGGCAAAGAAGCGGTCGATGATTTCGATGTTGGTGCGCAGGAAGGCCACGTTCGCCAGTCCCTCCGTGAGGGCTTCCTTGGCTCCCTTGTGCATCCGTGCCCCTTTGATGTCCACCCCGATGAAGTTGACCTGCGGGAAGAGGCGGGCCAGTCCGACGGTGTACTCCCCCTTGCCGCAGCCCAGTTCGAGCACGATGGGGTTCTCGTTGTGGAAATAGCGGTCGCGCCAGTGCCCCTTCATGTCGAACGGCACGTCGCCGATGACGGAATACGGATACTGGAAGACGTTGCTGAACGTCTCCATCTCCGCAAACTTCTGTAACTTTCCCTTCCCCATCAGTGCGTGTGGATTTATATCGTCGTGGTCTCTTCTTGCACGTCCACGACAACGGACTCCGTCTGGTCAGCGGCCAGCAGGTCGGCGTAGAAGTGGGCGTGGGCCACGTTGATGTACGGTGTCAGGAAGAGGAATCCGATGCCCAGCGTCAGCAGGCAGAGCAGTGCCCAGCCGATGAAGCTCAGGTCGAGCACGAACAGCCTCCATTTGTTGCCCTGCATCAGCCGCATGCTCTCCTCGATGGCCTGGTCATACGACAGGTCTTTGCGGTCGGCCAGGATGTACTCCGTCATGGCGTAGGAATAGCTCTTGATGATGCCCGGCACGATGAGCAGCAGCGTCCACAGCATCACGTAGACGCTTTTGAGCAGCAGCGTCAGGAAGATGCGTGCGAAGTCCTTGTATCCCGTGAAGAGATTGCCGTAGTTCACCTTCTTGCCGCGCGACAGCTCCAGAAAGGTCACGGCCACGCCCCAGGCCATGGGGATGAGCAACAGGGAAATGAAGTTGCTCACGAAAGACATGGAAAACAGTAAGGAACTGGACAGGACTATATCGGTACCTCCGACCAGTCCCGTGGAGATGCAGGCGTAGATCAGATAGAAAATGGCACAACTGCCCCAGTTGCCGGTAAGGCTGGCAATGGCGCGCTCCTTGCAATTGACGATGTATCCCATAATGTTTTGTTTTGGTTGATGGTTGAATGTTGACAATCGGAAATCCTACTCGATGACGATGGTAGTCCAGCCGTGCTTGTCCTCTTCAATGCCGTACTGGATGTTGCGCAGGTGGTTGAAGAGCTTCTCCGACCAGGGTCCCGGCTTGTCGCCGAAGGAGTAGACCTTGCCCGTTTCGAGGTCGTCGATGTGGCTGATGGGGCTGATGACGGCTGCCGTTCCGCAGGCTCCGGCCTCCTCGAAGGTCTCCAGCTCTTCCTCCGGAATCTGGCGGCGCTCCACCTTCATGCCCAGGTCTTCGGCCAGCTGCATGAGCGACCGGTTGGTGATGGAGGGCAGGATGGAGGTCGACTTCGGGGTGACGTAGGTGTTGTCCTTGATGCCGAAGAAGTTGGCGGCACCGCACTCGTCGATGTATTTCTTCTCTTTCGCGTCGAGATAGAACTCGCAGGCGTACCCCTTCTCGTGGGCCATGTTGTTGGCGAAGAGCGAAGCGGCGTAGTTGCCGCCCACCTTGTACTTTCCGGTGCCGAGGGGAGCCGAGCGGTCATAGTCGCGGACGATGACGTAGGGATTGGCGGAGAAGCCGCCCTTGAAGTAGGGACCTACCGGAGTGACGAAGATGAGGAAGCAGTATTCCGTGGCGGGATGCACGCCCACCTGGGCACTGGTGCCGATGAGCAACGGACGGATGTAGAGGGTCGCGCCACTCTCGTAGGTGGGAATCCACTCCTGGTTGAGGCGCACCACCTTCTCCACCATTTCGGTGAACCGCTCGGTGGGCAGCTCGGGCATGAGGATGCCGCGGCAGGTGCTCTGCAGCCGCTCGGCATTGTCTTTCATGCGGAAGACGCGCACCTTTCCGTCGGGACAGCGGTACGCCTTCAGGCCCTCGAAGGCCTCCTGTCCGTAGTGCAGGCAGGTGGCGGCCATGTGCAGGTTGAGATACTCGTCGGAACAAATTTCTGTTTCGCCCCATTGGCCGTCACGGTAGTAACAGCGCACGTTGTAGTCGGTCTTGATGTAGCCGAAAGGCAGATTAGACCAGTCCAATTGTTTCATATCAATATCTGTTTGACGGTTTTGTCTTGCAAATGTACGCATTTCCGCCCACTTTTGCAACGTTTTTCGTGCTTTTTGTTGTTTCGGGGGCAAAACTTTGCGTTTTACGCTTCCGCCCGGTCGAGTTTTTCGATTTCCTTTTCCGTCTCGACCAGCCGATTCTTGCAAAGTTTGATGAGCTGGCGGGCCTCCTTCATGTGGGCGGTAATCTGGTCGATGTCCAGTTGGCCGCCCTCCATCTTCCGCACGATTTCCTGGAGACGTGCGAAGGCTTCTTCGTATTTCTGTGGTTGGTTCATTGTATGATGGATTTGATGGTTCCTTCCTTGAGCCGGGTCTCTATCTCGTCGCCGGCCTTCAGCTGTGCCGGGCTCTTGACCACCTGGCCGTGGTGGAGCGTGATGCTGTAGCCGCGTTGCAGCAGCAGTTGCGGGTCGTAGCCCTCCAGTTTCAGTCCGATGCGCTCCAGACTGTGGCGCGCTTCCGTCATGAGGTGTTGCGCCAGATGGGGCAGGAGCGTGGTGGCGTGTTCCAGTTCCAGCCGGCAGCGTTGCAACTGCTCCTGTGCATAGCGGACAAGGAGGCTCTCGGATCCCGTGACCTGTTGCAGCGTCTCGCCCAACCGGGCGACGAGGAGTGCGGCAGCGGCGGTGGGGGTCTTTACCCGGGTGTGGCTCACCATGTCGAGCACACATTCGTCGCGGTCGTGGCCGATTCCCGTGATGACGGGCAACGGAAAGTTCGCCACGTTCTCGGCCAGCGGCAGCGTGTCGAAGCCGCTCATGTCGCCGGTGGCTCCGCCACCGCGGATGATGACGACGGCATCGAAGTCGTCCAGCCGGCTGTTGATGCGGTCGAGGGCTTGGATGATGCTCCGTTCCACGTGTTCGCCCTGCATGGTGGCGGCAAAGAGTTCGACGTGGAAGCGCAGACCGTATTCGTTGTCCAGCAACTGCCGGCAGAAGTCGCCGTAGCCTGCCGCCGTCTCAGCCGAGATGACGGCAATGCGCTGGGTGAAAGGCGAGAGGGGCAGTTCGCGCTGGAGGTCGAACACGCCCTGTTCCTTCAGCTTCCGGATGATTTCCTGTCGGCGGCGTGCCAGGTCGCCGATGGTGAAGGTCGGGTCGAGGTCGCTCACAATCCACGAGAACCCGTATGCCTCATGGAACTGCGGATAGACGCGCAGCAGCACCTTCATGCCGGCGCGCAGCGGTTGCCCCGTAGCCCGTTGGAAAGCCGGGCCGAGCAAGGCCCAGGTCTGCCGCCAGCACTTGGCCGATGCGGCGGCAATGGGAGTGTTGGAGCGCGGATCTTTCTCCACCAGTTGCATATAGCAGTGGCCGCTCCGTTCGCGGCACTCGGCCAGTTCGGCCTCTACCCAGTATTCGTCGGGCAGTGCATCGCTGACGGCTTCGCGCACCAGTGCGTTGAGCGCGTGCAGTGAGAAATGTCGGTCCTGTTCCATGGGCTATTCCTGCTTGGACGGTTCGTTTTGCAGGACGCGCCCCGTCATGTAGGCGCGCCAGAAATTGGGTATTCCGTACCCCGTGATGTTGTCGGGGTGGGCACTGTTGCGGCTGGTCCGACGGACGAGCTGTATGATTTGCCGGGCGGTCAGTCCGGGCAGTGCCTGCCACAGGCAGGCCGTCATTCCGCAGACGATGGGCGAGGCAAACGACGTGCCCATGTCCTGCACGATGGTGCCGCGCCCCGTGACCACCGTGGCGGGACTGCCGAAAGCCACCACGTCGGGCTTGATGCGCCCGTCCTGGGTGGGTCCCACCGCACTGAAGGGCGCGTTCGTCTCCTCTTCGGTGACGGCACCCACGGTGAGGCAGTCGTCCGCATCGGCCGGGAAGGTGATTTTCTTCCAGGAGCCCATCCCCGTGTTGCCCGAGGAGTTGACCAGCACCATGCCCTTTGCCGCCACCATCGAGGCGGTGCGGCTGATGAGGGTGGAGTGGCCGTCGAGCTGCCACAATTGGTGGGAACCGATGCCGTGGTCGTAATGGTGATAGCCGAGCGAGGAGTTGATGAGGTCGCAGCCCACGGAGTCTGCAAACTCCACGGCCATGGCCCAATAGTCTTCCTCCACCTCCTGTTCCGACTGCGGGTCTTCGCAGCGCAAGAGCCAGTAGGAAGCCTTCGGAGCAGTCCCTATATAGTAATAAGGTGTATTGACAGCCATGGTAGACAGTACCCGCGTGCCGTGGTCAATCTCGTGGAACACCGACGGCGAGGCCGGAAAGACGAAGTCGCGCGCCCCCTTGATGTCCGCCTGCGAGAAGGCCGGGATGCGGTTCACGTTCTTGAAACCGCCGTCGAGCACGGCAATCATCATGCCCTCGCCGCGGCAGCCGATGGCGTGCAGCCGGTGGCCGCTGACGGCCCTGATCTGTTCGTCGGCGCGTCCATAGACGCTGTCGGGGATGGAGTCGGAGGGCAGGAACGTGTCGTGGTAATGGGTTCTGATGGCCGTGGGCTCGATGGAGTCGGGGGCTTGCCACACCTTGCGGCAATGGCTGACGAAGGGCAACTGGCGGATGCGCTGCATCTCGCTGGTGTCGCGCATCTCGACGAGGACGGTGTTGTTCCAGCGGCTTTGCCCGACAACGGTCGCTTTCCGGTTCTCGATTTCCCGGATGTAGTGCGGACTGACGGGCAAGTCTGTGGAGTCGATGGCCAGTCCCTGCCGCCTGCGGCGTTCGATGGATCGGCGCGAGAGAAAACGCGAGGGGCGGTCGATGGTGTAGGACGACCCGTTCTTGTCTGCCAGCGTGACCCGGTAGATGTAGGCCGGACACGCCTTGTTCCTGACCCGGTTGGCGTTTTGCGCCGTGGCTGCCGAAGCCGTGGCACAACAAAGAGCCGTGAACAATAGAAGCAGAATCTTACGCATTTTCTCGGGTTGTTCTTTTCGGGGCGCGAAGGTACGAAGAAAAGTGCAAACAGCCAAAGAATAAATAAATATTAAGACATCAGGATTTGGAATTTTGTCGGATTTGCACTAACTTTGCACAAAATATTGAAAATGGACAATAAACAAGCTACCCTTGAACTTGGAACAAAACCGGTCGGACGGCTGCTCACGCAGTATGCGTTGCCTGCCATCGTGGCCATGACGGCCTCCAGCCTCTACAACATGGTGGACTCCATCTTCATCGGACAGGGCGTGGGTGCCATGGCCATCTCCGGACTGGCCGTCACCTTCCCCTTCATGAACCTGACGGGAGCCGTGGGCGCAGCCATCGGCGTGGGAGCCTCCACTTACCTGTCGGTCAAACTCGGACAGAAAGACTATAAGACGGCGGGTCTGTTGCTGGGAAATGCCGTCATGTTGAAAATCATCACGGGCGTGCTCCTCGGTGTCGTCTGCCTGCTGTTTCTCGACCCCATCCTGTATTTCTTCGGGGCGACGGAAAACACGATAGGCTACGCGCGCGAGTATATGCAGATTATCCTGTTGGGCAACGTGTTCACCCACCTCTACTTCGGGCTCAACGCGCTGCTCAGGGCGGTCTCGAAGCCCCGGCAGGCCATGTACGCCACGATTTTCACGGTGATTGTCAACACGATACTCGACCCCATCTTCATCTGGGGATTCGACATGGGCATCCGGGGGGCAGCCGTGGCCACCATCCTTGCACAGGTGCTCGCCCTGTGCTGGCAACTCTCCATCTTCTCCCGTTCCACGGAACTCATCCACTTCAAGCGCGGCATCTACCGTCTACGGGCCGACATCGTGAAGAACATTCTGGCCATCGGTGTCTCGCCCTTCGCCATGAATGCCTGTGCCTGCGTGGTGGTCATCATCATCAACACCGCCCTGGTGCGCTACGGCAGCGACCTTGCCGTCGGAGCCTATGGCATTGCCAACCGCATCGCCTTCATCTTTCTGATGGTCGTGATGGGCATCAACCAGGGCTTGCAGCCCATTGCCGGGTACAACTACGGGGCGCAGCTCCACGCCCGCCTCATCAGTGTGGTGCGGCTGGCCATGCTGGCCGCCACGGCTGTGGTCGTCGTGGGCTGGATCATTGGCGAGACGATGCCGTACTATTGCGCCCGCCTCTTCACCTCCGACGCGACCCTCATCGAACAGTCCATCAAGGCCATCAAGATCAATATGCTGCTGTTCCCGCTGATCGGCTATCAGATGGTGGTCACCAGCTTCTTCCAGTCCATCGGGAAAGCCAAAATCAGTATGTTGCTCTCCCTCTCGCGGCAGATGCTCTTTCTCGTGCCGCTGCTGCTCTTCCTGCCACCGATTTTCAAGATTGACGGTGTGTGGGCCGCCCTGCCTGCCAGCGACGGCATCGCCTTCGTCGTGACGTGGTTCATCATGGAATCCTACAAGAAAAAACTTAGAGCCAATGCCCAATAACAACATCATCATCAATGTAGGCCGACAGCTCGGCAGTGGCGGACGCGACATTGCACGGCTGCTCGCCGAGGAGTTCCAGGCGAAGTGCTACGACCGCGAACTGCTCAATCTGGCAGCCAAGGAAAGCGGCTTCTCCGAGAAGTTCTTCGAGCAGAACGACGAGCAGCGCGGTTTCCTCCGTTCGCTGTTCCACCTTCACGTGCCGCACATGTCGGACAACAGCATCTACGGCAACGGATTCTCGCAGGAAAGCCTGTTCAAGTTCCAGAGCGATGCCATCCGGAAGGCCGCCGAAGCGTCGTCGTGCGTCTTTGTGGGACGCTGCGCCGACTATGTGTTGCGCGACTTCCCCCGGGTGGTCAACGTGTTCGTGACCGCCAGCATCGACAGCCGCATCCGACAGGTGATGGATCGGCAACACCTCGACGAGGAAGCCGCCCGCAAATTCATCGAGCATGGGGAGTCGCAACGCGCCGCATACTACAACTACTATACGGGGAAGAAATGGGGGCACGCGGCCTCCTATGACCTGTGCATCGACTCCTCGAAACTCGGATTGCAGGCCACGGCCCGTGTCATTGCGGATTTCGTGAGACAGACCCTTCACCTCGACTGAACCGGACGGCTATATGAAGAGAATAGGAATCATCAGCGACACGCACTCCTACTGGGACGACAAGTATCTGGCCTATTTCGAGGAGTGCGACGAAATCTGGCACGCCGGCGACATCGGGTCGACGGAAGTGGCCGAGCGGCTCGCGGCTTTCCGTCCCCTGTGCGCCGTGTGCGGCAACTGCGACGGCGGCGACCTCCGGCTGATGTACCCCGAAGTGTTGCGCTGGAAGTGTGAGGACGTGGACGTGCTCATGAAACACATCGGAGGCTACCCCGGCAACTACGATGCCAGCATCCGGGGACAGATCTATGCCGCGCCGCCGCAACTCTTCATCAGCGGCCACTCCCACATCCTCAAGATCCAGTACGACAAGATGCTTAACCTGCTGCACATCAATCCCGGCGCAGCCGGACTGCAGGGGTGGCACAAGGAGCGCACGCTGGTGCGGCTGACCATCGACCAACGGGAATTCAAGGACTGCGAGGTCATCACGCTCGGCTCCCATACATAAAACAATCAAAGGAAAAACAGATATAGATATGAAGACCATTGTCATTACAGGCGGCGCAGGCTTTATCGGCTCCCACGTGGTGCGCCTTTTCGTGAACAAATATCCGGAGTACCGCATCATCAACCTCGACAAGCTGACCTATGCCGGCAATCTGGCCAACCTCAAGGACATCGAGCACCGGCCCAACTACCGGTTCGTGAAGATGGACATCTGCGACTTCGAGGCTTTCCATCGGCTGATGCAGGACGAACACGTGGACGGCATCATTCATCTGGCCGCCGAGAGCCACGTGGACCGCTCCATCAAAGACCCCTTCACCTTCGCCCGCACCAACGTGATGGGTACGCTGTCGCTGCTCCAGGCCGCCAAGCTCTACTGGGAGTCGCTGCCGGAGGGGTATGAGGGCAAGCGGTTCTACCATATCTCCACCGACGAAGTGTATGGTGCCCTGCGGATGACCTGTCCCGAGGGCATCCGGCCGCCGTTCACAACCAAGGCCAGCTCCGGCGAGCACCATCTGGCCTACGGGGAGGACTTCTTCCACGAGACCACCAAGTACAATCCCCACTCGCCCTATTCCGCCTCGAAGGCCGGCAGCGACCACTTCGTCCGCGCCTTCCACGACACCTACGGCCTGCCCACCATCGTGACCAACTGCTCCAACAACTACGGCCCCTACCAGTTTCCGGAGAAGCTGATTCCGCTCTTCATCAACAACATCCGCCACCGCAAGCCCTTGCCCGTCTACGGCAAGGGCGAGAACGTGCGCGACTGGCTCTACGTGGAAGACCACGCCCGCGCCATCGACCTCATCTTCCACAAGGGCAAGGTGGCCGAGACCTACAACATCGGCGGCTTCAACGAGTGGAAGAACATCGACATCGTCAAGACCGTCATCCGAACCGTTGACCGCCTGCTCGGGCGCAAGGAGGGCGAAGACTTGAACCTCATCACCTACGTCACCGACCGCCTCGGCCACGATGCCCGCTACGCCATCGACTCCACCAAGCTCCAGCGTGAGTTGGGCTGGGAACCCAGTCTCCAGTTCGAGGAGGGCATCGAGAAGACCGTCCGCTGGTATCTGGAAAACCAGGACTGGCTCGACCAAGTGACTTCGGGCGACTATCAGAAATACTACGAAACCATGTACTCGAACCAACAATAAAATTTTTTAGTGTCAATGAAGAAAATACTACTACTCGGAAGCGGCGAACTCGGCAAGGAGTTCGTGATTGCCGCCAAGCGTGCAGGAGCCTATGTGGTGGCCTGTGACCGTTACGACCATGCTCCTGCCATGCAAGTGGCAGACGAACGGGAAATCTTCTCCATGCTGGACGGCGACGCGCTGACGGCAGTGGTCAACAAACATAAGCCCGACATCATCGTGCCCGAGATTGAGGCCATCCGCACGGAACGCCTGTTCGACTTCGAGAAGCAGGGCATCCAGGTCGTGCCTTCCGCCCGTGCCGTCAACTTCACCATGAACCGGCGGGCCATACGCGACCTGGCCTCGCGCGAGTTGGGACTGCGCACCGCCAAGTATTTCTATGCCAAGACCTTCGACGAGTTCAAGAAGGCCGCCGACGAGATTGGTTTCCCCTGCGTGGTCAAGCCCCTGATGTCGTCGTCGGGCCACGGACAGAGCTACGTCCACAACGACGGTGAACTGGAACAGGCATTCCGGGAAGCCATGGAGGGCAGCCGCGGCGATGTCAAGGAGGTGATAATCGAGGAGTTCATCGACTTCGAGTCGGAGTTCACGCTCCTCACCGTGACACAGAAAAACGGGCCGACGCTGTTCTGTCCGCCAATCGGCCACGTGCAGAAGGGCGGCGACTACCGGGAGTCGTGGCAACCCTACAAGATTTCCGATGAGGCGCTGGCTCAGGCACAGCACATGGCCGATGAGGTGACGAAAGCTCTGACGGGATTCGGCATCTGGGGCGTGGAGTTCTTCCTGACCCGGCAGGGCGAGGTGATTTTCTCCGAGCTGAGTCCGCGTCCCCACGACACCGGCATGGTGACCCTCGGCCACACCACCAACCTCTCCGAGTTTGAACTGCATTTCCGCGCCGTGATGGGCTTGCCCATTGCCGACATCCGTCTGGAGCACGCCGGTGCGTCGGCCGTGATTCTCTCGCCGGAGGAAAAGCAGGGGCCGTTGGACTATAACCTCGTCGATGCGCTGAAGGAGGAGTGTACCCGCGTGCGCATCTTCGGCAAACCGGAAGCCCATCCGGGACGGCGCATGGGCGTGGTGTTGTGCTACGGAGACACCGATGCAGACACCGATGCGCTGCGCGACAAGGCCAAGCGTCTGGCCAAGACCGTCTTGGGCACTGATTCCTATGCGAAACTTAGGCATTAAGCTGGTCTATCTCCCAAAGATAGCCGACCCAAGAGGCAGCCTTACGGTGGCGGAGTCACTGGATTCCATTCCCTTTGAAATCAAACGGGTGTATTGGCTGTACGATGTTCCGGGCGGCGGCAGCCGTGGCGGACACGCCCACCGGCGGCTTCGGCAGATGCTCGTGGCGGTGAGCGGTGCATTCCACGTCACGCTCGACAACGGCTTCGAGCGCAAGACGGTGTTGCTCAACCATCCTTATCAGGGCTTGCTCATCGACCAGGGAATCTGGCGGACGCTGGACGATTTCTCGTCGGGCGCGGTCTGTCTGGTGTTGGCCTCCGAACATTATGATGCAGCCGACTATATCGAGGATTACGACGAGTTTCTGGAGTACGCGCGATGTTCCGAATAACCCCTTACCAGCCGTCTGATGCCGACCTTTGGAACGGTTTCGTAGCCCGCTCTAAGAACGCCACGTTTCTGTTCCACCGTCAGTATATGGACTACCATGCTGACCGTTTCCGCGATGCGTCCCTGATGTTTTGGATGGAAGGGCGGCTGACGGCGGTGTTGCCTGCCCATCGGTGCGGCGACGTGTTCTGCTCGCACGACGGACTGACCTACGGCGGACTGCTGATGGATGGGAAAGCCACGGCGGAGCGCGTCTCGGTGCTGTTCGACGAACTCAACGGTTGGCTGCGCCGCGAGGGTTTCCGGACGGTGCACTACAAACCCGTGCCTTGGATTTATCACCAGTATGGGGCGGAGGAGGACTTGTACGCCCTGTTCAAGGTGTGCGGTGCGCAGTTGGTGGGGCGCGACGTGTCGGCGATGGTCTGCATGGATCGTCCGTTGCCTTGGCGAGCCATACGCAGCCACGGAGTTCGGGTGGCGCAGCGGCACGGCTGCACGGTCTGTGAGAGCGAAGACTACACGGCTTTCTGGCAGATTCTGACCGACAACCTTCGGGAGAAATACGGTGTCGCTCCGGTTCATTCTCTGGGCGAGATGCAGTTGCTCCACAGCCGCTTCCCTCGACAGATCCGCCTCTTCGTGGCCGCAGTGGACGGTCGGGTAGAGGGTGGGGCGGTGTTGTACGTCTGTCGGCAGACCATCCATGTGCAGTACATCGCGGCCTCGCCGGAGGGGAAACGCCTCCACGTGCTCGATGCCCTGTTCGACCGCCTGTTGCACCACGAGGCGGACGGTTGCCGCTATTTCGATTTCGGGAAGTCCACGGCGACGGACTCCTGTACCTTGAACGGCTCGCTGGCCTATCAGAAGGAAGGCTTCGGGGCACGGAGCGTTTGTTACGACACTTACCAATGGACACTCTGACATGAACTATCTGGATTTGAAACCGTTGCCGGAACAGCGGATGCGACAGTTGCAGGAGGCGGTAGGCCGCGTGTTGGAGAGTGGCCGCTACCTGCAAGGGGAGGCCGTGCGGCATTTTGAAACCCGTTATGCCGACTATATCGGCACACGCCATTGCGTCGGTTGCGGCAACGGCTTCGATGCGTTGTGGCTGATTCTGCGCGCCTATATCGAGATGGGGGTGATGCACGAGGGGGATGAGGTCATTGTCCCTGCCAACACGTTCCAGGCTTCGGTCTTGGCCATTACGGAGAACCGGCTGGTTCCGGTACTCGTGGAACCCGACCCGGAAACGCTGGAGATAGATGGCCGACGGATAGAACCGGCGATTACCGCGCGCACCCGTGCCGTGATGATAGTCCATCTCTACGGCAGTTGTGCCTATTGCCAACCGATTGCAGACCTCTGCCGACGCTACGGACTGAAACTGATAGAAGACAACGCGCAGGCTCACGGCTGCGAATGGAACGGACGGAAGACGGGGTCGCTGGGCGACGCGGCTGGCCACAGCTTCTATCCCACGAAGAACCTCGGGGCTTTCGGCGATGCCGGGGCGGTGACGACCGACGACGGGGCGTTGGCGGACATGGTGCGCTGTCTGGGCAACTACGGGAGCAGCCGGAAATATGTCTACCCCTATTGTGGACGCAACTCACGGATGGATGAGGTGCAGGCGGCGGTGCTCGATGTCAAGCTCTCTTGGCTGGATGCCGACAACTGCGTGCGTCGCCGCATCGCCGCGGTCTACGATGCGTCCATCTGCCATCCGCAGGTGAAGACCGTTCGTATGACGGCAGGTGCCGTCTATCATATCTATCCTGTGCTGTGCGAGCGGCGCGACGACCTCCGACGCTATCTGCAAGCCCATGAGGTGGAGACGGCCATCCATTATCCTATTCCGCCCCACCTTCAGGACTGTTACCGGTCGCTGAACCGGTCGTTGCCTGTCACGGAGCGGATTCACCGGCAGGAACTCAGCCTCCCCTGCCATCCGCTGATGGGCGAAGGAGAGGCGAACCATGTGGCCCGCCTCGTGAATGCTTTCCGTTGAACTGCAAAACGTTCAATATCCATGAACCACCATACCCCCCGCCTCCCGCTTCTATCTTGAAAGTGGGTTTTTTCCATAATTTCATCACATAATTCACCGAACTACGGAAAGCTATCGTAATTTTTGAAAAGACAAGCCTTCTTTAATGCAAACTTAGAGTGAATTTCACTTTTTGTATCATTTTATGCAGGCTTATGTGCGCCCCTATGCACCCGGTATCGTAAGCGTAAAAAT
>CAVJNH010000060.1:0-17330 GCA_963651005.1 Oscillibacter sp. MSJ-31 | reverse complement strand
CAAGACCGTCAAGGGTAGCCTCAACCTGAAAAGAATGAAGGCTGGCTGGGACGAGACTTACCAGTCAAAACTTTTGCAGGAAAATGCATTTTGATGCGTTTGCCCTGAAAGGCTTTTGCGTTGTCCTTCTCCGGTTCTTTTCATGCTTTCCGGATAGGAAGTTGGCGTTTGATGATAACGTACATCGGAGTGCGGAGGAAAGTCACTTGGGACGAACATGAGACTATACCTCATTAGGCTATAAGGTTAACTGTGACGGGACGAAAGAGAAAGGGGGCGCATCATGGCTCATGACACGCCCCCATTCGTGAATAAAGATTCTATTGCTTACTTATTGTCGTCCTCGGCAGTGATGGCCGGATTGTTCTCCAACTCGGCTGTCGGAATATGATAAATCATGCGATAGTCTCTTGAAGAATACGTGACGGCATTGTATGAGGCCAAGTCGGCGGCATGGTTGGTGCTCTTCGAGCGGTCGATGGTTTCGCCGCGACGCTTTGCGTCAAGGTAACGGTCACCTTCCATCCATGTGTCAACGCGCTTCTGTATGCAGATTTCCTGATAGAGCGCATCGCCTGTTCCGCTGAACGAATAGCCGGGAATGCGGGTTGCCATCACCGTGTTCAGCATATTCTTCGCTGCACTTTCATTGCCTGCCAGATAATATGCCTCGGCTGCAACGAAATACATCTCACCGCTGCGGAAATAAATGATGGCAGAAGTGAACGGGTCGCCGGTGCCGCACAGATAGACATCCCGGAACTTGTTCTGGATATACTGCGTCATGTTCTTGCCCTCTTCGTACTCGTAGCTAATGCCGAGAAGGTTGTAGTCCTTGTTGTAGCCGAACCATTTCTTGCGGATGTCGTTGTCAGCAATCTTGTCGTAGAGATCCGAAGCCACGAGCTTGCGGCATCCCACCTGTCCGCCGTATCCCACCATGTAAGAGTCTACGTGTGAGAAGAACGAAGCATAGTATCCTGTGGTCTCCGATGTCACGTTGTAGCCCCAGATGACCTCCGGCATGCTGAGCGAGTTGAAGCCGCTGAGCATATCGCTTGCCGAGTTCAGGGAAGTGCTTGTTGCGGCAATCTCTGCATATTTGGCTGCGTTGGCATAGTCGCCCGTAAACATCAGCACGTTGGCATAGATGGATGCTGCGGCATATTCAGACAGTCCGATTTTGCCGTTGTGGAAGCCTTCTCCCTGGAGATAGCTGTACCCCGTGCCGATGTCGCTCAGAATCTGGTCGTAGATTTCGCCTACGCTGACACGCTCCTGGCGATAGACCTCTTCCGTTTTCAAAGGCACGCCCGGCTGGTCTCTGCCCTCGCTGTAGGGATGTTGCCAGAGGTTAATCAACCAGAAATAGCTGTAAGCGCGCAGGGCGTATGCCTCTCCCAACATGATTTTCGCACTCTTGTCGGTCGGGGCACTGCCATCGGAAGGCTTCAGCATGGTGATGATGGTATTGGCATTGTCAATCACGGTGTAGAGTTGGTTCCAAGTGCTCTTCACACGGCGGTAGTTGCCCTGACGGTTGTCAAGCTGATAGTCGTAGCAGAAGAAATGCACGTCGCGGTTGTATGCGATGTCCTCACAGAAGAGGTCTGTTGCCAACTTGATGGCAGGGATGCCGAAGTCGTCGTGCGAAGCCCACTCGTCGCCACCGCAATAGAAGTTCATATAGGCTCCCGTCACGTATGCCTGTACCTGTGAAGGATCCTTCTGCATCGTGGCTGTCACAGACTTCTGGTCCAGATACTCCGTGGGAGCAGTTTCCAAATAATCCTCGGAACACGAGGCGGCCAGTAAAACGGTGCCGGCCACAAGACCTTTAAGTGTAATATTTCTCAATTTCATGATATGTCCAATTTTAGAATGTTAATGAAAGTCCTACCGACATGGAACGGATGGCAGAGTAGTTGGCCTGAGACTGGCCGGAAATGTACTGGCGCGGATC
Source organism: Oscillibacter sp. MSJ-31 (assembly GCA_963651005.1). Taxonomy (GTDB): domain Bacteria; phylum Bacteroidota; class Bacteroidia; order Bacteroidales; family Bacteroidaceae; genus Prevotella. The sequence continues at coordinate 15,367 of CAVJNH010000060.1, read as the reverse complement.
CAAGCCTTTGCGCTTCGACCACAGAGCCACATTGTCTGCTGCAAAATAGAGGCGTGCATTCTCAATGGCGGCTGCCTTCAACCATGCCTTCGGGAATGTATATCCCAGCGTGATGTTGCGCAGATTGAAGAAAGATGCACCGATGAGGAAGCGGTCGGAGAAGGTGTTTGCATTCTGGTCACCGTCCAGCACCGGGATGTTGCTTGAGGTGTTGGTCTCGCTCCATGCGTTCAGGATGTCGCGGTGCCAGTTCATGCCAGCCTCTCCTGCATGCATCAAGGAAGCATACATGCTGTCGTAGATCTTTCCTCCCAACTGATAGTTCGCTGCGATGGAGAAGTCAAGACCCTTCCAAGAGAAGTCTGTGCTGATGCCACCTTGGAAATCGGGCAGTGCCGTGCCGATGTAGTACTTGTCAGCCTGACTGTAGTCGGTGGTCGTTGCCAGAACGGTGTTGCCGTCGTCATCCACATCGTCATAGTACCACATAGAGTGTCCCGTCTCGTCCACGCCGGCATAGCGATAGTAGTAGAAATCGTACACGCTGTGTCCTTCGCGGATGTTGTAGTAGGAACTGTGTGTAATACCGCTCTCACGCTTGTTCTCGGGAATGTCCGTCACCTTGTTCTTGTAGTGTGTTCCCGTCAGTGTCCACCTCCAGGTCATGTCTTTGGGCATGGGGATGTTGATACCCAAGGTAAACTCGACACCCTTGTTGATCATGGTCAGCGCATTCTGCGAGATGTACGACAAACCGGAAGACTTCGGCTGCGGCACATTGTAGAGCATGTCCTCTGTCTTCTTGTTGAAGTACTCGACATCGACGTTCAACAGGTTGTTCCACAGGCTGGCACTAATGCCGACGTTGAAATTGTAGGATGTCTCCCAAGTCAAGTCCGGGTTGCCTTCGTAGTACTTGGAAACGGAGAAACTGCCGTCACTGTTCGACACGCCATACTGTGTCTTGTAAGCGTAATAGTTGCTGTAGCTCGTGTTCGGATAATAGATATCGTCGTTACCCACGCTACCATAGCTGGCACGCAGCGTCAGATTGTCCATCCATGTCACGTCTTTCATGAAGTTCTCCTTGGAGATGCGCCAAGAACCGCCCAACGACCAGAACGTGCCCCAACGGTTGTCTTTGGCAAAACGGGAAGAACCGTCACGACGAAGCGAACCGGAGAAGTAATACTTGTCGTCGAAATCATAGTTGACACGTCCGAGATACGACTCGATGGTGTATTCATCTGTGTAAGAGTTCATGCTCTCCATCGTGATGGCGTTGTTGAACTCCGGAACAGTCTCTTCGAAGAACTTGGTCTTTGCATTGTACAGATAGTTGTACGTGTATTTGTAGTTCTCATGACCGACCAACACGTCCAGATGATGCTTGCCGGCAAAGGTCTTCGTATAGTTCAGCAATTCGTTGACTGTGTAGGTCTGCGAACGGGTACGATACTTGTACGCGCGTCCGCCGCTTGTTACAGCGTCTCCGAATGAAGGTGTCTGGAAGCGGTTCTGCATCGTGTTGGTCAAGTCGTAACCCATATTTGCCTGGAACTTGAAATCGTTTAGGAAGGAAATCGATGCACCGAAACGGCTGCTGAGGTTGTCGCTGAGCACTTGGTTCTGGTTGGCTTCGTCCGAAGCGACAACGTTCTGGTTGGAAGCCCATGCACGGGTTCCATACTCACCGTTACCGAAGTCGTAGAGATTGCTTCCGTCCTCCTTGTAGAGTCTGTTTCCGCTCTTGTCGTAAGCATACACAGGATAGATAGGAGCGATGTATTGGGTGAACATAAACGTGTTCACGTAGTTCGACAGGCTGCTGATGGCCTGCGAATTTTGTTCACCGCGGGCGTAAGCCACGCTACCGTTGATCTTGATGAACTTGTTCACGGCATAGTCACCGTTGGCACGCAACGACAGACGGCTGTAATCCGAATTGGAGATGATACCCTCGTCGTCCAGATAGCCCAAGGAAAGATAATGGTTGGACTTGTCAGAGCCACCTTGCACGGTCATGGAGTACTCCTGGCGCAGACCATTCTTGAGGGCCTCTTTCTCCCAGTCATCGTGATACAGCAAACCAGCAGAAGTCAATTTGCCGTTGGCATCCACGATGGCGCCGTTGTCACAATTGTAGGGGTTGTAGCCCAACTCTCCGTAAAGACCGGCAGAAGCCTTTTCGCCCGAACCCAACTGATTCTTGAGCATGCTCCAATAAGTGGTCATATACTCACCCGGATCCTTCATGATGTCATATTCGGAAATGCCACGGCTGTTTGAACCGATACGGGCATCGAAAGTCACTTTCGACTTCTGTGCATTACCCTTCTTGGTCGTGATGATAATCACACCATTGGCAGCGCGAGAACCGTAAAGGGCAGTGGATGCGGCATCCTTCAACACGTTGATAGACTCGATGTCAGCAGGGTTTATGGCAGAGATACTCCCGTCGTATGGCATACCATCCACCACATACAAAGGAGCTGCATTCGAGTTGATGGAGCCGATACCGCGGATACGAACTGTCGCACCCGTACCCGGCTGTCCGGACTGCATGGCCACCTGTACACCGGGAGCGGCACCTTCCAATGCCTTGCTCACGTTGGAGACTTGGAGTTTCCCGATGGTCTTGGACGATATGGTCGAGGCAGAACCGGTAAAGGAAACTTTTTTCGCCGTACCGTAGGCTACCACCATCACTTCGTCGAGGCTGTTCTGGTCGGGTTCCATCTGAATACTCATCTTCTGGGTGGCCTTCTTCCTCACTGTCTGCATGCCGACATAGGAGAACTCCAGTTCGGCACGTGCTTTCTGGACATCAAGGGTAAATGTACCGTTCATGTCGGTGACCGTACCGCTGTTGGTACCAACGATCTTGACAGATACACCCACCAGAGGCTCTCCGTCTTCACTGGACACCACGGTGCCCGTCACTTTCGTCTGCGCGACAACTGTTCCCAGCGTCAGGAACAGGCACGCAAGAAGCATCATTAGTCTTTCTTTCATAAAAACACTCTCAATTAATATTAAAAAAACAGTTATCTCGTTTCTAAAACCCTAATGCTCTCTCTGCTCCGCCCTCCTGCGGCCTCCGTCTCCATCGCGGGACAGCTGCCGTTTTTTCCCCACCTCGTGCCCCGAGGTGGAGAGGCCGGCTCTTTTCACACCTATTATATAATGTACCTGATATACCGGTGTGCAGATGCCGAAGCCTTACGCGGAGCGCTCTTAAATCTTATAAAATCTAAAAATCGGTTGCAAAATTAAGCATTCTTTAAGATATTTCCAAACTTTTTTTAAAGAAATACGCATTTTGCACGGCATTTTGTTATAAAAATGCTGTTTTTACCCATCATTGCTTATGAATCAAAAGGGAAAGGTTGCTCAAATTGGTCTATTTGTCAAGACCCTCTTTTAGATCGCGTCCTACAACGGAAGCAAGGAAAGAATGGGCTTCTCTATATATCACATGAAAGTAATACTTCTCGTTGATTCCATTGATTTCCACAACGGAAAGACGAATATCTTTGATGCCCCTTTGCTTGGTATAACGCTGGAACATCCGGTCAAACAGCCTGCTACGGTACTCTTGAGGAGGCATACTGTTCTTTGTGGTTCTCGGTATAGGATTAATGAAGTCGCAATAGTAGCATATTATCGCATTCTCTTCCTGAAGGAAAAATTCGGCTATTGTATTTTCTATAGCAACCAGCACATCATGACCCGTAGAGTGATTGCCGGCAAGTCGGCGCAACTCTATACCGACAACGGTAACATCCTTCAGGGCCTCAAGCGCATCTGAGGACAACGCCCCTTGTCTTCGGACAATGCGATATGGTACACATCGCCATCCGGCGACTTGAAAATCCTGACAAGGTCTTCCATCGCCTTACAACTGTACTATCTCAATGTTCTTGTAGCCACCGTTTTCCCAACGTTCCTGTACCTTCTGCAATCGCTGGGCTTTTTCTACACCAATCTGGCGCATACGGTTTAACACCTTTCGTGAAGCGTTTTTCACTGTTATGTATTCTATCTGCGACATAGCTTATATATTTCTGCTTATGAATCAAAAGGGAAAGGTTGCCGTTTTATGAGAGTTTGGCAATTTCCTCTGCGGTCAGACCGGAAGCCTGCGCAATCGTGTCTACGGGAATGCCCAAAGACAGGAGATTCCGTGCCATCTTGACCTTGGCCTCTTGTTCACCCTCAGCCCGACCTTTGGCCAAGCCTTTAGCGAGGCCTTTAGCCAAACCTTTGGCTTGACCATCTGCCTGGCCTTCCTGCCATCCGTCATCGTAGCCGGTTCTGATGACGCTACGCTGATAGCGCAGATTTTCCATATGGCGGACGTAGTCGTTGCGTTCCGCCACGGACATCTTGTCTACCGCCAGACATTTGCGGGCCACGGCCAGCCCCGGAGCCTTGGAGCGGTCGTTGATCTCTCCGGTTTTCAGGAAACTGATCCATTCGTCCAGGTTGTTCACTGCCAGTTTGTCGAAATTGTCCACACAGAGCAGGTAATACTCGGGGAAGATGTCGCCTGCTTCACGAGTGGTGGACTGGCCCTTCTCGATGGTGTCACCGAAGAACGCTTCGCTCTGGCGGTTGGACAGCTTCAGGATGTCGTGCGGCTCATGCAGTCCCTGGAACACGGTTCTTCCGTGGTAGACATAGTCCTTGGCCTGCCCCAAAGAGAAATATACGATGTTGATGGAGTACACCTTCCGCACCTTGTCGTAGTCGTCGCCCAGATTGATGTAGTCCGTGATGACCTTTGACACCCCGTACAGGATGCGGTGGAAATAGTTCAGCTCCCGGGTGTTCTGTATCTCGAAGATGGCCAGTTCGCCCTTTTCGTTCTCGGCCAGGATGTCCACACGGTTGAACTTGTCGTTCTCCGTGTATTGGTTGGTCTCACTCTCCAGGAACCGCTTGATCGTGAACTTCTCATTCAACAGAGAACACATCAGCCCTTCCAACACGGCATAGTTTGCCTTGTTGCGGAGCAACCGCTTCATCGCCCAGTCAAATCGGATGTAATTTTTCATGTCGGTCTGATTTTATGCTGCAAAGATACGATTAAGCGGGCAGAATACAAAATAAACGACCGCTTATTTTCATCCCCAAGTGTGATATGGAGTTATTGTATAATAAGGTGCGTTTTATGAGAGTTTGGCAATTTCCTCTGCGGTCAGACCGGAAGCCTGCGCAATCGTGTCTACGGGAATGCCCAAAGACAGGAGATTCCGTGCCATCTTGACCTTGGCCTCTTGTTCACCCTCAGCCCGACCTTTGGCCAAGCCTTTAGCGAGGCCTTTAGCCAAACCTTTGGCTTGACCATCTGCCTGGCCTTCCTGCCATCCGTCATCGTAGCCGGTTCTGATGACGCTACGCTGATAGCGCAGATTTTCCATATGGCGGACGTAGTCGTTGCGTTCCGCCACGGACATCTTGTCTACCGCCAGACATTTGCGGGCCACGGCCAGCCCCGGAGCCTTGGAGCGGTCGTTGATCTCTCCGGTTTTCAGGAAACTGATCCATTCGTCCAGGTTGTTCACTGCCAGTTTGTCGAAATTGTCCACACAGAGCAGGTAATACTCGGGGAAGATGTCGCCTGCTTCACGAGTGGTGGACTGGCCCTTCTCGATGGTGTCACCGAAGAACGCTTCGCTCTGGCGGTTGGACAGCTTCAGGATGTCGTGCGGCTCATGCAGTCCCTGGAACACGGTTCTTCCGTGGTAGACATAGTCCTTGGCCTGCCCCAAAGAGAAATATACGATGTTGATGGAGTACACCTTCCGCACCTTGTCGTAGTCGTCGCCCAGATTGATGTAGTCCGTGATGACCTTTGACACCCCGTACAGGATGCGGTGGAAATAGTTCAGCTCCCGGGTGTTCTGTATCTCGAAGATGGCCAGTTCGCCCTTTTCGTTCTCGGCCAGGATGTCCACACGGTTGAACTTGTCGTTCTCCGTGTATTGGTTGGTCTCACTCTCCAGGAACCGCTTGATCGTGAACTTCTCATTCAACAGAGAACACATCAGCCCTTCCAACACGGCATAGTTTGCCTTGTTGCGGAGCAACCGCTTCATCGCCCAGTCAAATCGGATGTAATTTTTCATGTCGGTCTGATTTTATGCTGCAAAGATACTAAAAAACGATGGGATAACGTGCGGAATGTGCCAGAAAAATGCACATTCCGCACGGTTAAAAGTCCGTTTTCCGCATTCTCTACAGTTCCAGACACTGCATCAACGAGCGGTTGGCATCCGCCAGATCCCGGTCAAACAGGCTCTTTATATATAATAAGGTGGTGGACGACTTGGTATGTCCCAGAGCTTTGCCAATCAGGGCGAGGTCCACATGATGCTGGAAGGCGAGGCTCGCCCAGGAGTGGCGCGCCACGTATGAGGAGAGCGGCTGCGGCGCGCCTATCATTTCGGAAAGCTGATGGAGCGCATCGTTGTACTGGCGCAGGCTGTGGCGATACTGTTTGTATAGGGCCTCGCCTTCCTGCGCCGAGAGTATCGGAAACACGTATTCGGAGTCGGAGACCGCGTAGCGTTCTGCTATCTGGAGCATCGGCGGAAGGATGGCAACCGTGATGGGGTGTCCCGTCTTGTGGCGTGCGTAGCGGATGACACCGCCCTTCATCTGGCTCTTCTTGAGGTGGGCGATGTCGACAAACGGCATCCCCATGGCATAGAAGCTGAACATGAAGAGGTCGCGGGCGAAGGAGAGCGGCGAGCCTTTGGGCAGGGACAGGGCACAGAGCTGGCGGATCTCTTCTTCGGAGATACTCCGCTTGGCGGTCTTGGCCCGCCCGGTGAACACCTTCCCGAACGGCGACCTGCTACCCTCGACCGTCTGCGGCAGGCCCGGCCCTCCGTCCGCAGCCAAGGCCTCCATGGCCCGGCGGTGCATCGCCCTCAGCGACCGCATATAGGCCGAGATGGTGTTGAGGCAGATGCCTCGTCCGGCGAGCCACCGCTGGTACTGTTCCACCCGTTCCGCGCTCATCCCGGAGAAGCTCCAGTTGCCGTTGCCCAGAAAGCGCGTCCACGAGCGGGCGGCTGTGAGGTAGTTGCTGGCCGTCTTGTAGTGGCCGTCTGTCCGCAGCCGTTCCACTTCGCCGTTGACGAAGTCCCATCCAGAAGTTTCACACCCGGAAGAGCCATTCCCTTGCAGTTTCTTGCCCTTCCCGAATCCGATTTCAAATTTGAAATACATCATAACATTAAATGATAAAAATGAATACTATTTGAACTGTAAATGTCAGGCCAAAGGTATCATGTCTTGCGGTATATCTTGGCCATCCGACGCACCTTTAACATTTCAACAGGCTGTTTTTCCTCCACCTCGGGGCACGAGGTGGAGGAAAAAAGCGGTAGCTGTCCCGCGATGGAGACGGAGGCCGCAGGAGGGCGGAGCACAGAGAGAGCATTAGGGTTTTAGAAACGAGATAACTGTTTTTTTAATATTAATTGAGAGTGTTTTTATGAAAGAAAGACTAATGATGTTTATGGCCTGCCTCTTCCTCAGTCTGGGAGTGGCGTTGGCACAAACCAAGGTTTCCGGTACAGTGACCTCTTCTGAAGACGGTGCGCCCGTGATTGGTGCGTCGGTCAAGGTTGCAGGCACGAATACCGGTACAGTTACCGACATCAACGGTAACTTCTCATTGAGTGTTCCGGCCGGAACCAAGCTGGAGATTTCATACGTCGGTATGGTGTCCCGCAGCGTCAAGGCCGGCAAGAACATGAAGATTGTATTGGATACGGATAGCCAGACATTGGATGAAGTGATGGTTGTGGCTTACGGTACAGCCAAGAAGAGTGCTTTCACCGGTTCCGCGTCTGTCATCGGCTCTGAGGAACTGTCGAAGAAAATCACTACCAATGTGGCCGACGCTCTGGTCGGTTCGGTAGCCGGTTTGCAGATGCGTGGCAGCTCCGGCCAGCCGGGTGCCAGTCAGGGCGGCATCAACATCCGCGGTATCGCCTCCATGTATGCCGGGACAGACCCTCTTGTTGTCGTTGACGGTGCCCCTTATTCTGCAAGTCTGTCCAACATCCCCACTGACGACATCGAGTCTGTTACGGTGTTGAAGGACGCGGCTTCTGCTGCCCTTTACGGTGCCCGTGGTGCTGCCGGTGTCATTATCATTACGACAAAGAAGGGTGCCAACTCGGCCAACAAGGAAGGAAAAATCAATGTGGACATGAAGTGGGGTTCCAACTCCCGCGCCATACCCGAGTATGATGTCATCACAGACCCGGGACAGTATTATGAGGCCGTATACGCCCAGTACTACAACCGGTATTTTTACGACAACGGATTGAGTGCTGAAGCCGCCAACGTCAAGGCGAACAGTGCGATGCTGGACAAGTTGGCATACAATGTCTTCTCTTACCCCGACGGAGAACAGCTCATCGGCCAGAACGGCAAGTTGAATCCGAACGCCACTCTGGGCCGCTCGGTTACTGCTGCCAACGGCGAGACCTACTGGGTGACCCCCGACGACTGGAGCGATGCCGTTTACCGCAACTCTCTGCGTCAAGAGTACAATGTCAATGCCAGTGGCGGCACAGACCGTTCGTCTTACTATGCCAGCGTGGGCTACCTGAACGATGAGGGTATCATCAAGAATACGGCATACGAGCGTATCAGTGCTCGCGTAAAGGTCGACTACCAGATAAAGAAGTGGCTGAAAGTGGGTGCCAACGTGGGCTTCGTGAACTCTACGCAAGACCAGGACATCAACAGTTCCTCCATCTTCGGCTTTACCTCCAGCATGGCTCCGATCTATCCGCTGTATCTCCGCCAGAAGGACGAGAGCGGAAACATCTATATTCCGAAAGACGAGCGGGGACTGCCTTTGTTCGACTTGGGTTCTTCCACCTTGGGCATCTATCGTCCGTACTCGAACAGTTACAACCCCATTGCGTCCAACTACTACGACAAGAGCCAGACCAAGGGCCATCAGCTCAATGGTACGTTCAACGCAGACATCCAAATTACGGATTTCCTGAAAGCGAACCTCACCAGCACCGTTACTTGGGGACAGAGCAATGCAACGAGCTACTATAACCCGTTCTTCGGCTCCAAGGCCGGTGTAAACGGATCGCTGACCAAGTCTACCACCGAATCTTGGCGTCAGAACCACATACAGACCCTTACCTACTACGACAACTTTGGCAAGCATGGCGTTACGGTGCTGCTCGGCCACGAATACTACAAGATTACCACTAACTATCTCGCCGCTTTGGCTGAGGGCGGTTTCTCTCCGAGCATCCTGCAGATCAGTGCATTCGCAAAGAAGAAAGACAGCAGCGGCTATGAGAGTGCCTACAACGTGGAAGGCTATTTCGGCAATGCACAGTACAACTACGACAACAAGTACTTCGGATCGTTCTCTTTCCGTCGTGACGCTTCTTCGCGCTTCGCGAAAGAAAACCGCTGGGGTAACTTCTGGTCGGTCGGTGGCGCATGGCTCATCAACAAGGAGCACTGGTTCAATGCCCCTTGGGTTGACGAACTGAAGGTAAAGGCTTCTGTCGGCCAGCAGGGTAACGACAACATCGGCAACTGGGCTTACATCGACCTTTACACCATCGCACAGGTTTCTGACACCGAGATGTCCGCCTCTTTCTATCGTCTGGGAAACAAGGAAATCACTTGGGAGACGACCACCAACTTCAACGTGGGTACGGAGTTCAGCTTCTTCAAGGGTCGCTTGAGCGGTAGTCTCGACTTCTATACCAAGAAGACCACAGACCTGCTCTTCTGGCTGCGTATTCCGGAGTCTCAGGGAAGCCGCGGCTACTACAGCAACGTGGGCGACCTTCGCAATACGGGTGTCGAGCTGACCTTGACAGGCCACCTCATCCGAACCCGGGATTTTGACTGGTCGGTGACCGCCAACCTCTCCCACAACAAGACCAAGATTCTGAAACTCGACCCGTCTTCCATGAACCAGTATGGCGGTTTCTCCCAGACCAGCGACATGAGCTATACCATGTATTGGTACAAGGAGGGCGGCCCTCTCTACAACGGCTTCCTCCACAAGTATGCCGGTGTCAATGAGCAGGGCGAGGCACTCTACTGGGTAGACGAGGATATCGCCTCCAGCGAAATCACAGGCCGTCCCGGACAGAAGCTGTCTTACACGACAACAAGTGTATCTGAGGCCAGTATGTATGAGACGGGGTCTCTGCTGCCCAAGGTGTTCGGCGGTTTGAGCACTACCGTCACCTACAAGGGCTTCGATGCCACCTTCAGCTTTGACTACCAGATCGGCGGCAAGGTGTATGACATGAAGTACGCAAACTTGATGAGCCCCATGACTGCAAGCAGTTCGGGCGGTTATGCCATCCACAAGGACTACATCAAGTCCTGGAGTCAGAACAACACCTCCAGCAGCCTTCCGCGTTGGCAGTATGGTGACACTGGCGCAGGCGACCTGTCAGACCGCTTCCTGACCAACGCCGGCTACTTCAACTTCCAGTCGTTCACCGTGGGCTACACGCTCCCCAAGAACTGGATACCGTACTTCTCAAAGATTCGCGTATACTGCGCCGGAGAGAACCTGGGCTTCATCTCTGCCCGCAAGGGCTTGGACCCGCGCTACTCGTATGATGGCGTGACAGGCACCAGCTATTCTCCCACACGTAACATTTCCGGTGGTATACAAATGACGTTCTAAAAACATTAAAAGACAAAACAAAGATGAAACTGAATAAAGTAACATTTGCGGCTCTTGCCTTGGCTGCCACTTCGCTGGCCAGTTGTATAGAGGAAATCAATCCGCAGACCAGCACCGTAACCATCGATCAGGCTTCTTCTGCTCCGAACTCGTTCGACAAGTTCGCGTCTGCCGTCACGTCCGAGATAAACGGAAGCCCACAGATGTCGTCAGAGGCAAATCTGAGTTCCTATAATTTCGACTTCGGTTACCCCTCGCAGATGCTGCAGCGCGACCTGATGGGGCAGGATATTGCCTATCCGGCACAGAAAGGAGCTGGATGGTTCACGGTTTGGTATAACTATTTCGACGTGCTTACACCGAAATATCTTGTTTGCCAGATTCCTTGGACCGTGTACTATGCTTGGATCAAGAACTGCAACACCGTCATCAAGATGGGTGGGGGCAATCCCACCGATGCCCAGAAGAGCGGTGTCGGCATCGCACACGCCATGCGCGCTTTCTTTTATGAAGACATGGCACAGATGTATGCCAACGAGACCTACACCAAGAACCCGCAGGCCGAGACCGTGCCTATCGTGTCCGAGGACGAGAGCATTGACCGATTCCACAATCCCCGTGCCACCAACGAGAAGATGTGGGAGTTCATCCTTTCCGACCTCGACAAGGCCGAGGAATACCTCGCCGGCTACAAGCGGCCGGACAAGACCACTCCCGACGTGTCTGTGGTCTATGGTTTGAAGGCACGCGCCTACCTCATCATGGGCGAGTGGGCGCAGGCCGAATCCTACGCCAAGAAGGCACAGGAGGGCTACTCCGTCATGAGTGCTTCCGAATATACGGATCGCGAGATGGGTTTCAATACGCCCAACGAGGCTTGGATGTTCTGCGTGACGTACAAGTCTACCGATCCGTGCATCAAGAGCAACGATGCCGATACCTCCTGGGGATCGCAGATGTCGCTCGAAATCAACCCGGACAAAGACGTTTCCGCCTGCGGCTATGCTGCCAACTACGGTGACGCCAAGCAGATTGACCGCCACCTCTATGAGACCATTCCTGCCACGGACTGCCGCAAGAAGTGCTTCGTGGATTTCTCCACCAATGACATGAGCGGCAACGAACTGATTGCAAAACTGAGCGAATATTCCGACTATCCCACATGGCTGGTGAATTCCGCCAATGCGGCAAGCTGGCCGGGAACGGGCGGCCTTTGTCTGAAGTTCCGCACAGCAGGTGGTGCAGAGGGACACAACAACCAGTACAAGGGCTTCCTCCAGTCCGTGCCGTTGATGCGCGTGGAAGAGATGAAGCTCATCGAGGCAGAGGCTGCCGGCATGCAGGACGAAGCCCGCGGCAAGCAGCTCCTTGAGGCATTTGCCAAGACGCGTGACGCGAACTATGTCTATGGCAAGCACAACGAGGCTTACGGCAACACGGGCACTTCGGCCTTCCAGAACGAAGTCTGGTGGCAGCGCCGTGTGGAGCTGTGGGGCGAAGGCTTCGCCACACTCGACATCAAACGCCTCGGCAAGGGCATCATCCGCAGCTATGCCAACACCAACCATCCGGAAGACTGCCGTTGGAACACGACCAGTGTGCCGCAGTGGATGACGCTGATGATTGTGGAGAGTGAGGGAGCGTACAATACTGACTGCACGCAGAACCCGACCGTGACCACCCCGACAAGCGACTCTCCGGAGTATGTATGGTAAATAACGTTGAACCATTAAAGCAAAAAGAAAAATGAAAAAATATATCTATGGCTCGCTCTTTGCTCTCGCCTCTGTGGCAATGTTTTCTGCATGTTCCGCAGATGAGGGCACCGAACCGGGCAACGACAGCAAGACCAACGTCGTGGTCTACCAGTATACGGCTACCACGCCGAACGATGCGGACGTGGATACCAAGTTGCGCATCGCAACCAACTCTGCGACGGAGACCGCATACATCCTTACAGAGAAGACCGAGGACTACGAAAGCAGAGTGGCCTCACTGACCGAAACGGGTTATCAGGACTACGTCGTGGAAAACGGCAAGAAGATCGATGACGTGAAAGGTGCCGCAGTGAAAGACACCGTCATCACCAATCTTCTCGGCAACTACACCATTACGGTCGTTTCCGTAGGCAAGGACAGCAAGTCCTCGAAGAGCGTCAGTTTCGCTGGTGTCACATGGAGTGATGTAGCCACAGGCACTTATTACTTCGCTGATTTTGGCCAGTTGCTCGGCCAGAGTGGCGTGTCGGCTACACTGCAGGTGAAGGACAGCGATGCGACTCAGTATCGGTTCAAGGACTTCTGGAGTGCAGGCCAGCATCTGAAATTCAACTTGACCGGAAGAGGCGGAACAATGTCCAACGGCTTGAAATACCAGGCTCTGACCGTCCCCGCACAGGCCACGCCCTATACTTATGGTTCATACGGCACGATTTATTATGCTGACGCATTGACCCATGGCGCAATGAGCTATATATCATACATCAGGGAAGACAATGTAGTTGCAATCTTGATGTCGTACTACGTCAGTGCCGGTGACCTCCTCGACATCAGTGGTTACGACACCTTCGTCCCCAAGAACTGATGGCCTGAACCCAAGACCTCTTTACATCAACGTGTATCCTTGCCGCCCACTTGTGGAGCAGCAAGGATACATTTTTTGAACCATAATATTCCAATATCGCAACAGATTCCCCGTTTTTCTCTGTCTTCCGATGTACGAAGTAAAATTCATGAAAAATTCGTGGTCAATTCATGGCCATTCATGTTTTATCTTTTTAATGTTTAGTGTTTAATGTTTAATGAGTAGAGGAAGCGTGTCGGCCCACTAAACACTCAACATTAAAAAATTTTCCGCCCATTCCCCTGCACCTACTCAATCCAATGCTTTACGGATTTCCCGACAAACTTGGTCGAACCGGTCGAATGTTGCGAGCCAAACAGGAACATCCTTGTTCATCCATCCCATGACATGCTGCATTTCTTGGTGAATCATTTCGACTTCTTCTATATTCCAACAGATGGCTTCATTATGGTCAATCCTGTTGCGCAAGCGACGGAACTTGTTCAGAAAACTGGCCACAACTTTCCTTTGTCGATTCGCTTTCTTCACGAAAGGAAAGGCTCGCCTTAAATCCTTCCAGAGGATTCGTTCGTAGTTCCGATTGAAAAGCGAAGTCCAGAAGCCCCAGGTTAGTTCGGCTGTAATTTTTGCGGTGGTGATTTCCTCTCCACGGTTGGCGATTTGCTTCTTGGCGGTACTTACGTATTTGTTCAGTTCCATCAATCCGGGTGTCGTAGAGAAAACGACATACCAATCCTCACGTTTGGCGAATGACGTAAGCTCACGAACGATGGAATTGCGCAGTTCCACCTCAAAAACCGAAAGGCTGGGATACATGGCCTCCGATAGCATGATATTGCATTGAAAATCTTTGGTGTATTCCATTTTTTTTGTTTACCTTTGCAGTGCAGTCCCGGTAAGGCCCTCTCCCAGATTATGCGATGCTGGTGAAGACCCCGGGTTTTTTCTTTTCATGCAAAAGTACGAATAATATTCCAATATCGCAACAGATTCCCCGTTTTTCTCTGCCCTCCGAGGTACGATTACTCTTTTTCACATAATTCTTTGGAAAAATTTTGTTGTTTAGGGAATAATGATTACTTTTGCGAGCGAGATGGTTAGGCATTTGTATATCATAGCAGGTTGTAATGGGGCTGGCAAGACGACGGCTTCCAATACGATACTCCCCAAATCGTTACTTGTAAAAGAGTTCGTCAATGCCGATGAGATAGCGAAAGGTCTGTCGCCGTTCCATCCCGAGAGCGTGGCGATAGAGGCAGGTCGCTTGATGCTGAAGAGAATTGATGATTTGCTCAAAGCCGGTGAGTCCTTTTCTATAGAGACAACACTATCGGCCAAGTCGCACATCCACCTCGTGAGGAGAGCGCATGAAAAAGGATATTTGGTCCATCTGCTGTTTTTCTGGCTCGATAGTGTAGAACTGGCCAAACAACGTGTAGCGGCAAGGGTCGCAACGGGAGGACATGATGTTCCGGCAACAGTAATAGAAAGAAGGTATGTTGCCGGCATAAAAAATCTCTTTGGACGGTTTATGAAAGAGGTTGATGTCTGGGTGTTGTATGATAACAGTCAGAACAAAGGCGAACGGATTGCCTTTGGTGGAAAAAATATTCCCACGAAAGTTAGGGATAAAGTGAAATTTACGAATATCAGGAATTATGAGTGAACTGGAAATAGAGGATTTTTTGAATAAGGTCGAAGAAGGTCTTGCGGAAGCTCAACATAATATGTTGGTTGAGAAGATGCTGCATGACCAACCGGTCGTCATCAGCGACGGTAAGGGACGTGTCGTGACGGTCTCCGCCAAGAGTCTGTTATCTTTCAACACAAATTGACCATCAATTGCAGGAAGTGATAAACACTAAACAAAAAGAAAAAATTCATGAAAATTCATGGTCAATTTATGGCCATTCATGTTTTTTTAATGTTTAATGTTGAGTGTTTAATGTTTAATGGGTAGAGGAAGCGTGTCGGCCCACTAAACACTAAACACTAAACACTAAACATTGGTTACGGTTTCGCCACCATGATGGTGACGCGGTTCTGGTCGTTCCCCTGGAACGGCTG
>CAVJNH010000059.1:0-17459 GCA_963651005.1 Oscillibacter sp. MSJ-31 | reverse complement strand
AGTTCTGGGACAATGTGCGCGTGGAGAAGACCCTGCTGTCCGACAGCTTTCAGGAAGGTCGCGCGGAAGGATTGGAAGAAGGCATGGAGAAAGGCATAAAGAAGGGGTTGAAGAAAGGACTGAAGCAAGGACTGGAAGAAGGCATGGAGAAAGGTCGCGCGGAAGGTCGCGCAGAGGGCGAGAACCAAAAGGCTCTTGAAATAGCCAAGAATCTGCTCTCCCTGAAAATGCCCGTCGAGGCCATTGTGCAGGCCACAGGTCTGACGGAGCAGGAAATCCGGTCGATTGCTTCAACGCACACAACCAACACATGACCGACGAGGAAGAAATGGCGTACTTCCAAGCTCACCGGCTGCAGCGACTGCTTCGACCGACTGATGCAGCGTCTCCGCCGTTGCGAGGCACGCGGAGAACCCGTCACCCTCACCGTCCGGTGAACCCCCGGCAGCAGGAAAACCAACGAAAGACCGGCATCCAAAACAACGGGTGCCGGCCTTTTTCGGTCGTTATGTTGTACAGCTACCGTCTGTCCTTGAAGAAATCCTGCATGAGTTGGCGGCACTCGTCCGCGAGGATGCCGCCAACCCCTCCAGCGGACACTGCAAGACCATCCCCACGCGAAAGCCTTCTGCCTCGGCGGCTTCCTCCAATTCCCGACGGAAATGGAAGGCCACGCTGCCCACGAAACCGACGGCCAGATCCGGTCGCCCGTAGGCAGTGAGGTTGCGACGGAAGAACTGCCGGAAATTGTCGACCACAAGACGGCGCACGGCCTCTCGGTCAAGGTGGCGGCGGACGAAAGGCGACAGCGACGCCAGCCAGCGGTTGGCCAAGGGTTGACGGTAGACGCGGTCGATGATGTCGGCCAGAGTCAGTTGGTACTCGGCCAGGAACGCATCGCGCAGGTCGGCCATCGTCGGGTCTTTGAAAATCAGGTTGAGGAACAGCCGTCCCAACACGGCTCCGCTGCCCTCGTCGCCAAGGATGTAGCCCATGGGCGGCGTGTTCATCACGATGCTGCGACCGTCGTACAGCCCCGAATTGGCTCCCGTCCCCAAGATGCAGGCGATGCCCTCGGCGTGGCCGCAGACCGCACGGGCCGCTCCCAGCAAATCGCCCTCGGCCTGCACCGCGGCACCGGGAAAGGCTTCCTCCAGCAGTTGCCGCATCTGCGGTTGTAGTTCGGGGCGCAGTCCGCTGCCGTAGAAGGCCACTTCACTCACGGCAACCCCTGGAGGGAGCTGCGGAAGGAGTTCGTCGCGCAGCACGCCGGCAATCTCCTCCGCCGACTGGTGGAAGGGGTTGATGCCCTGCGTGCGGCACTGGCAAGCCTGCGTCTCTCCGGCCAGCAGCACCCAGTCGGTCTTGGTGCTGCCGCTGTCTGCAATCAGTCTGTAATAGGGTGTGGATGATTGTTTCTGTTCCATATCTTTTTTTCGTTTGCAAAGTTAATCAATTATTCTGAATATTGTTTCCATTTGTTCTCTTAATCGCACATAAGTTACTATGTTTGCAGACGGAAACATAGTAACTTATGCAACTTTTAGACTTTACAGACTACTACCAACTCCGGAGATTTGAAGTTTCAACCTCTGGAGCAAAAACTCAAAATCCAAGTTATTCCTGCGGTTTCCTGAAAATTTTCTTAAAATCAATCTTGTTTGCAAAGTACTCCGCCCCACCTTTGGACAGATGTCTTGTATCTTGACTAATTTCCGAATAATTTGGTCTGGGGGTGTGAAAATTAATCAGGGGCATTAAAATTTTGCTACACCCAAGGGCGCACGCTCAAGATAAATTAGAAGACCCTATGTGTGTTTCTTTGTAGAAGGACAAAACAGATGATCCTTATCCAAAAATACAGGATAGAAAATGGAGCCAATGATGTAACCGGCGAGGCGTGGCTTCTGACCTCCGATTCTTTGAATGGTACCCCATTCCACATCACCTTGAATGTAGCCCGGTATTTTGAATTGGCTGTTGGCTGGAAAAGCTCCATAAACCTTCAAAAGCCCTTTCTGTAAAGCTTCCGGTCTGGTACATGCACAGACATCCACAAACTTTCGGATTAGTTTGTCCAACATCCTTTCTTCTTGCCATTTTGCGAGTGTCTGACCAGGAGGACATTGGTTGAAATCAAAGTCTTTGAAGTTAAGAGACAGCTTAGGTTGGTCATCGTTCACCTTACGCTCATTCCTAACATTGGCCGTGCGGCTATCGGAAGCGACAGTGCTCTTGAACTTATTGTCGAACTTACTCCTCTTTGTTGCAGCCATACTCCATAATGAATTTATCAATGTTGCCAAAATAAGGAATTGCACCGTAACGGCCCAAAAGGTAATCTTTGGAGAAAGACGCATCGTTGCGGACGCTGTTCGCCTGATTGATTTTGTATTCGACCAAAGAATACAAATCAGAAGTCCCCTCAGAAGATTTCTCTGCAAACCAAATCTGGTCACGACGCAACAAGTCCTTACGCAAGAGATTCGTATCGTGAGTGGTAATAACCAACTGTGCTCCCGACGTGTTCATCGTGCTGTAAAACAGTTTGAGCAATTCCACAGACAACTGGGTATGAAGGCTGGTGCCAAACTCATCTATAACAAGCACTCCTCCATTTTGAATCGTGTCGAAGAACGGTCCAAGTAAGGCAAACAACTTTGTAGTTCCCAAAGACTCGAACTTGAAATTCAAAGATTCATCACCCACTATTTGTCCATCATTATAAAGATTGTGGGTCGCTTTTATTTCCAGTTCGCGCTGCTCTATCCTTTGAATTTGCTTTGACGTGTCACTTGGCATATTGATGCCTAAGCGAGTAAGTATGTCAAATGGAGAATCTTGTGGATTTGCTTCCTTGACATTTTCTCTCACACTGACATCCTTTATACAATTATCTACAATCCCTATCATCTTCAATATTTGAGAACGGATAAGATTATTGTGCATAAATGTTCTTGCCGTAAACGCCAACGTGTCGTCCAAACCAGAAAGGATATTGAAGCGTTTGCGAAACCATTCCTTGACATTCATGGCCACCTCCACATTAAACTGCGCAGCAGTGGAAAGGTACAAGGCATTGCTACGCGTCTTCGCGTCAACCCCCCTCGCACCCTTTATCACTTTAGAGTTGACCTTGATATTTTGCCCTTCACGTTTGAAACAGTAGCTTTCTTTAATATTGCCTTCACGTAGAATATAGAGCCATTCGGCCTGCACTTTGTTCTGACCCACTTCAAAACCATACCGATAGCGGTCGCCTCTGCAAATAAAAATCATTTGCATGGAGATAGGTTCCTTTACGCTTTCTACATCAAAACGATAGTAAAGGAGGGAAAGACGTTTGACAATGCTTTCATCAACAAAAGACTGTAGAATCATAGACTTAAAAATGTCCATACCCGCAATCACAGAACTTTTACCCGAACCATTTGCACCATAGATGGCGGCAGTCCTTAAATAACGCTTGCCATTATCCATGATGGAAACATTCGAGTAGCCTTTGTTGCTCTCGCATTCCTTGACGGTAGTGCTTGCAACCATACTAAGCGAAACCTCATCCCGATAGGACATAAAGTTTCTTATCGTAAAATCTATCAGCATTTGTTCATCGTTCGTTGGTTATTGTGGATGCAAAAGTACGAATAAATTTTTATATAACCATATATTTTGTGATTATTTCACAAAACAAGGCCGAATAAGCGCGAAAAATCATCTTTTATGGGTTTTCACGTGGCAAAATAGAAAATGAATACTTCCCGATTCGCTTTGCTATCTCCGAATTTCTTTGTAACTTTGCGGTCGTATTTCCATCACAGGACTGTCCGATGCACACGAAACGAATATTCATCCTGCTCTGCACTCTGGCCGTTGCGCTCGCCGGCCACGCCGTGCTGAAAGAGAAAGACCTTCCGCAGACCCTGCACATCCTGCGGGCGGAACTGACAGCCGCCCACCGCGAACTGACCGGACGGATGGCGACCAGCAAGGAGCAGGACAAAAGGGTGCGCGACGCGCTCTTCGCCACCATGAACCGGGCGAACCAGAACGCGCTGATGCTCTATTCGCAGCGGCAGGACTACGTGTTCGACCTCACCTATGCCTGTCACGAGGCCACGGAACAGTACCATCAGTTCAAACGGCAACAGTTGCCCTTCAGCACCTGGATGGGCAAGCTCAACAGCGACATTGCGCGCTACGACTCCCTCGTCACGTCGCTCCGCTCCATGCCGACGGTGGTGCTCGACGAGCGCGCCCAGGCCGACCGCCGCGCGTGTCTCACCCTCGCCACCAGCATCCGGAGCAATCTGGGAAAGAGCCGGGAGTCCATGAAGGAATACCTCACTTTCTACCACATGACGGAGAAGCGGCTGTCCTCCCTCAACGACTACGCACAAAAACGCTATAACGACATTCAGACCAGCATCTTCCGCAACGGAGGCGACAGCTACGTGAGCCTCTTGGAAGACTGGCCACACCAGTGGCGCACCACCGTGCAGACGGTGACGAGGAAGTATCAGCCAACCGCCAACTCGCAGTGGGACAGCCGCTGGATAGCCGGACTGCTGGTGTCCGTGCTCGTCTACGCCATCATCGCCACCCTGCTCAACTTCGCGGTCATCCGCTACGTCGTGCCGAAACGCTTCCGCACCGAAGAGTTCCGGAAGAAGCAGGCGTGCATCACGATGGCCACCACCACGGTCACGTTCGGCATCATCCTGGCCGTCACGCTGACCGTCTCGCAACAGCACTTCTTCATCATGGCCTGCAACCTGCTGGTCAATTTCGCATGGCTGATGGGGGCCATCCTCATCTCGCTGCTGCTGCGCGTCAAAGGGAGCCAGATCCAGAGTGCCTTCCGCATCTACACGCCACTGCTGGCCGTGAGCTTTCTGGTCATTGTCTTCCGCATCATCCTCATCCCCAACGAACTGGTCAACCTCATCTTCCCGCCCATCCTCGTGCTCTGCGCCCTGTGGCAGTGGAGCGTGATGACGCGCCACAACCGGAACATCCCGAAGCTGGACCTGTTCTACACCTACGTCACGCAGGCCGTATTCATCGTCTCGGTCGTCTGCTCGTGGGCAGGCTATACGCTGTTTGCCGTGCAACTGCTCATCTGGTGGACCATGCAGCTCACCTGCATCCTCACCATCACCTGCGCCCTGCAGTACCTCAAGCTCTACGGCATCAAGCGCCACTACGCCGACAAGCCCGTCACCAAGACGTGGGCCTACGACCTGCTCTATCAGGTGCTGGTGCCCGTAACGGGCGTGGCTTCGGTCATGGTCAGCCTCTACTGGGCCGCCGACGTGTTCAACCTGACCGAACTGTGCTGGAAAATCTTCAACGCCCAGTTTGTCAACCTCAGCAACCTCCAGCTCAGCATCCTCTCGCTGGCCAGCGTCGTCAGCCTGTGGTTCCTGTTCGCCTATATCAGCAAGACCATGCTGCAGTTCCTGCGGATGCACTACCGCACCTCCGACCCCTCGACGGCAGCCAGCCGCGAGGTGATGGGAAAGAACGTGACACAGGTGGTGGTGTGGGGCGCATGGTTCCTCATCACCATGAACGTGCTGGGAGTCTCGCTCGAATGGCTTCTGGTCGTGACCGGCGGTCTGTCGACCGGTATCGGATTTGCCTCGAAAGACATCATCGAAAACATCTACTACGGCATCTCGCTCATGGCCGGACGCATCAAGGTGGGCGACTGGATAGAGGTGGACGGCACCATGGGCAAGGTGACCGCCATCAACTACACGTCGACCATCGTAGAGTCCATCTACGGCGAGGTAATCACCTTCCAGAACTCGCAACTCTTCACCAAGAACTACAAGAACCTGACGCGCAACCACGGATACATCCTGACCCCCGTCCACTACGGCGTGGCCTACGGCAGCAACCTGCAACAGGTCATGCAACTGGTGGACACGGCCGTCACCAACCTGCGCCACCCGTGGACCGACACCTCCAAGACGGTCAAGTCGGTGGTGGGCGAGTTGGGAGACTCCAGCGTCAACCTCAAGATGTTCGTGTGGGCAGAAGCCACCAAACGTTCCTACGTGACGAGCGACGTGCTCAAAACCATCTACGACACCCTCAACGCCAACGGCATCGAGATTCCGTTCCCACAACAGGATGTCCATCTGCGCAGTGAACAGACCGACTGCGTCAAACAACCGAAAAACTGAAAAGAAACATTATGAAAGCAACATTCATCGCAGGGCCCTGCGTCATCGAGTCAGCCGAACTGCTCGACACTGTGGCAGAGAAACTGGTGGACATCAACCGTCGGTTGCACACCGACATCATCTTCAAGGCATCGTTCGACAAGGCCAACCGCACGTCCATCCACTCCTTCCGCGGTCCGGGACTGGAACGCGGACTGCAGATGCTGGCCGACGTGAAGTCGAAGTACGGGCTGCGCCTGCTGACCGACATCCACGAGGCGTGGCAGGCGAAACCGGTGGGCGAGGTGGTCGACGTGATACAGATTCCGGCCTTCCTCTGCCGGCAGACCGACCTGCTCGTGGAGGCTGCCCGGACGGGACGCACCGTCAACATCAAGAAGGCGCAGTTCCTCAGCGGACAGGATATGCGCTACCCCGTGGAGAAAGCCCGCGAGGCCGGAGCCACCGACGTGTGGCTCACCGAGCGCGGCAACATGATGGGCTACAACAACCTGGTGGTGGACTTCCGCAACATCCCCGATATGCTGGAGATCGTGCCCAACGTCATCATGGACTGCACCCACAGCGTGCAGCGTCCCGGCGGAGCCGACGGCAAAACGGGAGGCGACCGTCGCTTCGTGCCGCAGATGGCACTGGCCGCGAAGGCGTTCGGAGCCACCGGATGGTTTTTCGAGGTGCATCCCGACCCCGACAAGGGACTGAGCGATGCGGCCAATATGCTGGAACTGGAGCGGCTGGAGGGTCTCGTGGCCCAGTTGGCAGGGAACGAACAATAACGCAAGAATCATGACAACAAGAGAATACGCCATACAATGTATCAAGGACGAGGCACAGGCCGTGCTGGACCTCATTCCCCAGTTGGACGAGAACTTCGACCGCGCCGTGGAACTCCTCTATGCCTGCCACGGCAAAGTGGTGGTAACGGGAGTGGGCAAGAGCGGACACATCGGTGCGAAGATTGCAGCCACCCTGGCTTCCACGGGCACCCCGTCGTTTTTCATCAATCCGCTCGATGTCTACCACGGCGACCTCGGGGTCATGTCGAAGGGCGACGTGGTGCTGGCCATCTCCAACTCCGGACAGACCGACGAACTGCTGCGCTTCATCCCCATGGTGCTCCACATGGAGATTCCCATCATCGGCATGAGCGGCAACCCCAAGTCGCTGTTGGCCAAATACTCCACCTGCCACCTCAACGTCTCGGTGAAGAAGGAAGCCTGCCCCCTCAACCTCGCACCCACCAGCAGCACGACGGCCACCCTCGTCATGGGCGACGCACTGGCCGTGGCACTGATGGAGAAACGCCACTTCCGCCCGCAGGACTTCGCACAGTTCCACCCCGGCGGTGAACTCGGCAAGCGGCTGCTCACCACCGCCCAGGACGTGATGATTACCGAGAACCTGCCCCTGCTCTCGCCCGAGATGCACCTGGGCGAGGCCGTCATCCTGGTCAGCAAGGGAAAGCTCGGACTCGGCATTGCCGTCGTCGACGGACAGATTGCCGGACTCATCACCGACGGAGACATCCGGCGCGCCATGGAACGCTGGCAGGCCGAATTCTTCGACCGCACCGTGGCCGACATCATGACCTATACGCCGAAGAAAGTGTCGCCACAGACCAAGATTTCCGAGATACAGAAAATCATGAACAAGAACAAGATACACAACGTGCTCGTGGCAGACAGCCGGAACAGGCTGCTCGGGGTCGTAGACCGGTACGCCTGCGTATTGCCGTAAGGAGACGGATGTTGCAAAGAACCACCATGCTACGATACAAGGTACTGACCCTGTTGGCTCTCCTGTCCCTCACGGCAAGCGCACAGACCAGCGACTCGCTCATGGTCCGCACGCTGCAGGACAACGGGGTGCATCTCTCCCACGACAACCGCGTGACGCTGCTGATGTCGGGACAGGAGAAGTTCGACGATATGTTCAATGCCATCCGACAGGCGCGGAGCAGCATCCACCTGGAGTATTTCAACTTCCGCAACGACAGCATCGCCTCCCTGCTCTTCGACCTCCTCAAAGAGAAACGCCGCGAAGGGGTCGAGGTGAGGGCGATGTTCGACGGCTTCGGCAACGACTCCAACAACCAGCCGCTGCGCAAGCGACACCTCAAGCAACTGCGTGCCGACAGCATCGACATCGTGGAATACTCCCCCATCCGTTTCCCGTGGGTCAACCACATCTTCGGGCGCGACCACCGGAAAATCGTGGTCATCGACGGCACGGTGGCCTATACGGGAGGGATGAACGTGGCCGACTATTATATAAAAGGTACGGAACAGGTCGGAGAATGGCGCGATATGCACTGCCGGATAGAGGGCGAAGCCGTCAACGAGCTTCAGAACATCTTCGTGAGAATCTGGGAGCGCACCACCGGCGAGACCGTGCAGGGCGCGAAATATTACCGGGACGGCACCGGCACGCACTTCACCGGACTGAAGCCCGACACCACGGCCACGGCCGGCCACAAAACGGTGGGCATCGTCAACCGCGAACCGCACCGCAGTCCGGCCATCATGCGCACCTTCTACGTCAACGCCATCAACCAGGCGCGCGACTCCATCAAAATCATCAACCCCTACTTCACCCTCATCCCCAAGGTGACCCGGGCACTGACCCGAGCCATCCGCCGCGGCGTGAAGGTGGAGATTCTCCTGTCGGCCAGAAGCGACATTCCCCTGACTCCCGACTGCGCCTACTATCAGGCCCACAAGCTCATGAAGCGCGGTGCAACCATTTGGATGTATGAGCCAGGCTTCCACCATTCCAAGATTATGATGGTGGACGGACGCTACTGCACGGTGGGCAGCGCGAATCTGGATGCCCGCAGCCTGAAATGCGACTTTGAAGCCAATGCGGTCATCATCGACCCCTGCACCACGCGCGAGCTGGACACCCTGTTCCGGCGCGACACCCACAAGAGCTTCAAGCTCACGCCTGCCTCCTGGAAAAAGTTCCGCACGCCATGGCAACGCTTCCGTGGCAAGTTTGCCCACATCTTGTCCCCTTTCCTCTGACTTCTCCATGCCACGCAACACCGTCATTTCCATCTGCAAGGCATTGGCCATCATTCTGATGGTCATCGGACACGCCGACTGCCCCGATGCTCTTTCGGCTTTCCTCTACGAGTTCCACATGCCGCTGTTCTTCATCACGGCAGGCTATTTCTTCTCCCTGCGCTACCTCAACGATGAAGCCACCTTCGTCAAGAAGCGTCTCAAGGGGCTTTATGTTCCCTTCGTCACCTGGTCCGTGTTTTTTCTCGTCATCCACAACTGGATGTTCGACCTCGGCATCCTCAATGAGCTGTACGGCAACTGGACCGGCGGCGTGACGCATCCTTACACGGCTCACCGCATACAGCAGAACCTCTGGAACATCGTCACCGCCATGGGCGGCTACGACGAGTTCCTCTGCGGTGCTTTCTGGTTCTTCCGCGCGCTCCTCGTGGCAAGCATCGGCTTTCTGGTGTTCTACAAGATTTTCGACCGGATGGCCGGATGGACCGGGCGACGTTCCAGTGCTACGGCCATCACCATTGCCGTGTGTCTGGCAGCCTTGCTGTTGGCCGGATGGAAGACGCACGAAGGGCTCCGCATCATCAACCTCGTGCAGGGCGGCTACCGCGACCTGATGGGGCTGTTCTTCTTCGGTTGCGGCTTCCTGTTCCGCAGGTGGGAGAGCCATTACCGGGCCACCTGGTGGACAACCCTCCTGTTTGCTGTCGTGGTGGGACTGTTCTCGCATTACCTCACCGCCAACATGAACTGGCGTTCCACCTTTACGCAGTTCCTGTCGTTGCCCGTTCCGGCCTTGTGCGGCTTTCTGATGACCTACAACATCGCGCAGTGGCTCGACCGCCGACCCGGCCTTCTCCACCGCTTCTTGGTGTACTGCGGCGACCACACCCTGCCCATTTTCATCTTCCACATCATCAGTTTCAAGGTGGTCAGCCTGTTGAAGATTGCCTACTACGGTCTGGATTTCGCCCAGATCGGTTGCCACATGGTCATCCACTACAAGGCCAAGGACGACCTCTTCTGGATACTGTACACCATGGCCGGTGTCGGCATTCCGTTGGGTTGGACTTGGTGCTACCATCGGCTGAAGCCCCGGTTGAAACACGGTTTACAGAAACTGAAACTAAAGATTACAGCGGAGAGAACACCAGATCGAGCATGAGGCGTATCTCCGTCTCGCCGATTCCCCGCTCGTCCAGCATCTGCCGGTCGAAATAGTCGGAATCGTAGGCTTTCCGGTCGGTCTGCGTGAGGTGTTGGCGGAAGCTGTCTGCAGCCGCCTTTCGCTGGCCTTGAAACCAGAGGCAGTAGCCCCGGTTCTGATAGTCGTCCGCCTGCATCTCCCCCATGTGCTCCAACCGTTCGTAGTACGTCTCTGCCTGCTGTTCGCGGTGATTGCAGACCAGCGTCCACGCCAGGATGCGCAACACGGCTGCATGGTCCGGATGCTCGTAGTGGAGCCGGTAAAGCAGTTGCAGGCTCTCCTCATAGCGTTTCTGATAGAGCATACACACGGCCTTGTTGAGCGGATAGCCCATCTTGTCCGGAAACCTTTGCATGAGGCGGTCGTAGTGTTTTTCCGCCTGTTCGTATGCCGCCTCGCCGAACAGTTGCCGGGCCAGTCCGCGCTCCGCCCGTTCGTTGTCGGGATCGCAACGGAGAGCCTCCTCGTAGTTGCCTGTCCAAAGGTAATACGCCAGTCCACGGTGGTTGTCTGCATAGCTGTCAAGCAGCCGTCGTCCGCTCGCCGCCATCTTCCGCCGATAGAGCAACTGCACGACCTCATCCTTCATAACCTCCACACCGGAATCCTGGAACACCCGGCTGGTCAGGAAGAGACACCCGCCCATCTCGTCGCTGTCCGTCACGTCGAACGGGTTGCGGAACTCGCTGCGATAGGCATAGATACGAAAGAAACGGTAGAGATCCATCAGATACGATCGGCGCAGGCGTTCGGGAGTAGGTGCCACACGTCGGTCTACTTTCATGAACGCCGCGCCTCCCTCATCCATCGCCCTTACCATGTCGGCAGGCATGGCGTTCAAGAACTGCCCGAAGCCCAACGCAATGGAATATTTGTCGCTGCTGCAGAACTCCCCGTTGACCAGCAGATCCCGAAGGTACGGATGCTTGCCACTGGACTCCCTGAAGGCGCGCAACTGCGGATGTTCCACGAAGAACGGCACGAACCAATTGGCCACCTCCCGGAAGAAGTCGAAGCGCTTCATCTGCGAGAATCCGCCGAAGAAGACATCAGAGCCTTGTTGCTGCATATCGACCATGCGCCGGAATGACTCCTCCATCTTCTGCATCCGCTCGTCAAACTCCTCCGGATGGATCAGTTCCTGAAGGTCGATGTCGTCCTCGTCCAGCATCTGGGGCCGGATGTGCAACGCTTGGCCGTTCAAGAGGTCGGGCATGATGTCCTGCCGGATTTCCGTGGCATCGCGTTCCGCTCCCATACAGTAGACCATCTGCATCTGCAGTTCGGCCAGTTCACGGCAGACCGTTTCCGACTGCAGGAGTTCCCTGATGCGGTCGCCCTGTTCGGGATAGACGGCATTCCACTGCTCGTCCATGCCCAGCACCCATCCCACGAGGGCACGCTGGCGCACCGCCTCGTCCGTAGCACGGCGGTAGACGTGGACGAGCATCTGGAATTTCACGAAATCAAACTGGTTGACCAGCGACAGGGTGATGGCCGACACCAGCAACTGCTGGTCGGTGCTGTCGACAGCCGGCGAGAGGAGCAGTTCCTCCATCTGCTGCCCGACGGTCTCCGGCCACGCATTGGAGGTCAGCAGAAAACCGAACAGGCGGTTCATGTATTGCTGGTGGGTCTCGTAGAGCTGCAGGCTTTTCTGCGCACGGACATGGGGCTGTTCCAACGAGAGCAAGGCCACGTCCGCAACGAAGGACTCCAGTTCCTGCCGTATCTTTCCGATCGAGAGCTTGACGTGGCCTTCCCGCGCTGCCGTGCGGATGGCCGACAGGCTCTGCGCCGTGCTGATGCGGTCGAACACCGCGAGGTTGGCATAGATGACGAAGAGACGCTGCAACAGGCTCTGATATTGTTCCCGGCAATCTGTTCCGCCGATATGGTTCTGCCAACCATCGACCATCTGCAGGTACTCGTCCTTGACCGCCTGGAGCTTCTCGGTCGTCTGCACCTGCGGCCACGCGGCCAGCAATGTTTCCGTCTCGGCGATGGCCACGGCCACACTCCCGTTTCTCAGCGGCACGGCCATCCGTTGCAGATGACTGCCCAATAAAGACACCCTGTTGCCCATCACCATCTATTGTTTTTTGTTCTTCTTCCACCAGGCTTCCGCGCGGGCCACGTCCTTCTCCCTCACCCCGGCTGCGTGCCGGTATTTCAGTTCGGGCAGCGAGTCGACCACCTGTTCCGTGATTCCGCAGTATTTCACAATCAGCGGCTTATAGTACTTCACGCCATGCTTCCCGATGGAGTCGCAGGCGGCATTGTAAGCCTTCATAAAGAGTTCCAGTTGCCGGTGCCGCTCCGGCCTTCTCACCTCCAGTTCCCGGAAAGCCAACACGCCCATCCACGCATCCATC
Organism: Oscillibacter sp. MSJ-31; assembly: GCA_963651005.1. Classification (GTDB taxonomy): domain Bacteria; phylum Bacteroidota; class Bacteroidia; order Bacteroidales; family Bacteroidaceae; genus Prevotella. The sequence continues at coordinate 4,663 of CAVJNH010000059.1, read as the reverse complement.
TTCCGCGTGTCGAGCAAGACGTTGTTTCGGCCAATCCTGGCCGCCGTAGCCTGCGGCTCGGTCATGAAGAAGGCATCCATCTCGTGGTTGCGGAGCATCTGCAGGCGCACGCCCACATCGTTGATCTGCACACGGAAGAGATATTCCGTCTTGATCTTTGCGGAATCGGCCACCACATCGCAGAGCCAGTCCGTGACAGAATAGCGGGTCATGGCCACCATTTTGCCGTCCAGTTGCTTGAGTTGCTTCAGTCGTGCGTTGCGGCTGGCCACGAGTTGCCAATAGGCATTGGTGGCGGCCACGTAGCGCAGCGGCACTCTGCGGTCTTTCATCCGCGTGGCCCGAATCAAATCCGTGACAAAGCCCTCTACCCGGCCACGTTCCACCGCCGTGTCGCAGTCCATCTGTGCCGTGAAGTATTTCAACCGCACACCGCCGTTGAGGGTGTCGTAGAGCTGGTGGTGCTGTGCCACGAAGAGGGGCAGGCAGTCCATGGTGGGCATGACGGCCACCTTCAGTGCGGCAGAATCCTTCCGCAGGGCTTCCACCCGCTGCTGGCGGGTCAGCCTTTTCGTTTCCTTATACGATTGTCCGCACGCAACCAGCAGCACGGCGGCAATCGTAACGCATATCATCGTTCTCATAGGGTACATTTGCGTGCAAAAGTACGAATAAATTTTGTAACACCGAAAAAAACCACTAACTTTGTGCCCCGTTATGGCAAAGGACAAGATTGCGTATGTCTGCTCCAACTGCGGACAGGAATCGGCCAAATGGATTGGCAAGTGCCCCGCGTGCGGGCAATGGAACACGTACAAGGAAATCCGTGTGGCGGACACGCGGCAGCCTGCTGCCGTGGCCGCGGCCTCTGTGAGTCGCCAGTTGCGCAGGAACAAGACGCTGACCCTGCGCGACATCCATGCGACGGACGACCCGCGCATCGACCTGCACGACGAGGAGCTGAACCGTGTGTTGGGCGGCGGTCTCGTGCCCGGCAGCATCGTGCTGTTGGGCGGCGAACCCGGCATCGGCAAGTCGACGCTCTCCCTGCAGACCATGCTCCATCTGACCGACCGCCGCGTGCTCTACGTCAGTGGCGAGGAGAGTGCCCACCAGTTGAAGATGCGGGCCGAACGCATCCCCCACGAGGAGAGCGACAATTTCCTGATACTCTGCGAAAACTCCCTGGAAGCCATCTTCGAACACATCCGCGACGTGCAGCCCGAAGTGGTCATCATCGATTCCATCCAGACCATCTCCACCGACGAGGTGGAGAGTTCGGCCGGCAGCATCACGCAGGTGCGCGAGTGTGCCTCGTCGCTGCTGCGCTTTGCCAAGACCAGCGGTGTGCCCGTCATCCTCATCGGCCACATCACGAAGGAAGGGACGTTGGCCGGCCCGAAGATTCTGGAACACATCGTCGACACGGTCATCCAGTTTGAAGGCGACCAACATTATATGTACCGCATCCTGCGCAGCATCAAGAACCGCTTCGGCAGCACCAGTGAGTTGGGCATCTACGAGATGCAGCAGTCGGGGTTGCGTCAGGTGGCCAATCCCTCGGAGCTGCTGCTCACCGAGGATCACGACGGTTTGTCGGGCGTGGCCATCTCGTCGGCCATCGAAGGGGTGCGCCCGTTCCTGGTCGAGACGCAGGCTCTGGTGTCATCGGCTGCCTACGGCACGCCGCAGCGTTCCGCCACGGGTTTCGACCAGCGGCGGCTGAACATGCTGCTGGCCGTACTGGAGAAGCGGGTGGGGTTCAAGCTGATGCAGAAGGACGTGTTCCTGAACATTGCCGGCGGCCTCCGCGTCACCGACATGGCGATGGATCTCTCCGTGATTGCCGCCGTACTGAGCAGCAATGTCGACACGCCGATAGAGGAAGGCTGGTGCATGGCCGGCGAGGTCGGACTGAGCGGCGAGGTGCGCCCCGTGGCGCGCATCGAACAGCGCATCTCCGAAGCCGAGAAACTGGGTTTCCAACACATCATCATCCCACGCTACAACCTCAGCGGACTGAACCGCAAGAAGTTCCACATCGAACTGGTGCCGGTACGCAAGGTGGAGGAAGCGCTGCGCGCCCTCTTCGGTTGAGCGCGGCCATCCCTTGACGACACTTTTTTTCACAAACATATCATGTACAAACCCCATTACAACCAGCGCAAGGCGCTCCGTTTCCGGCATTTCTCGCGGAAGCGGTTCGCCCTCTTTGCCTGTGTCGGACACGTGGTGACCATCGGTGTGCTGAGCGCGGCAACCTTGCAGTCTGCAAGTGCTGCCGAGACGCTCGCCAAGCCTGCCGATGCCGCAGCCGCCGACTCCGTACCGACAGCCAGAGAGACCCGGCTCGACGACCTTGAGGTGACGGGCTCACGCGCTCCGCTTGCCAACGGGCAAGCCGCGAGAATGGTAACCGTACTGAGCCGCGACGAAATCCAAGCGGCGCCAGTACACAGTATCAACGACCTTTTGAAGTACGCCGTCGGTGTCGACGTGCGCCAGCGCGGCCCCCTCGGGGCGCAGACCGACATCGGCATCCGCGGCGGCACGCAGGAGCAGGTCACCGTCCTGCTCAACGGCATCAACATCTGTGACCCGCAAACCGGCCACAACACGTTCGACTTCCCCGTAGACCTCAGCGAGATTGCCCGCATCGAGGTGTTGGAAGGTCCCGCCGGACGGGTCTACGGCACGTCGTCGCTGTCAGGAGCCATCAACATCGTGACCGTGACGGACAGCCGTTCCACAGCCGATGCCCACGTCGAAGGCGGCTCCTTCGGCTATGGTGCTGCCGGAGGGCGCATCGCGCTTTGTCCCGACGGTTCGCCGTTGGCCTCCAGCGTCTCGGCCAGTCTGACGCGCTCCGACGGTTACAGCCGTTCCGCAGCCGGACGGCTGAACAGCGACTACCAAGGCGGCAAGGCGTTCTACCGCGGGCGGTACGACGGCGACCGCATGACGCTGCGCTGGCACGCCGGACTGAGCACCAAGGGCTACGGCTCCAACACGTTCTACAGCGCACGGTACGACGAACAGTACGAACGCACCGTCAAGTGGTTCACCGCCCTGCAAGGCGAGACGCACTGCGGTGCCGTCCACTTCAGTCCTTCGGTCTACTGGAACCGCAGTCAGGACCGCTTCGAACTGATTCGCGGTTCGGAGAAAACCGTTCCCTTCAACCGTCACCGCACCGACGTGTTCGGACTGAGCCTCAACAGTTGGTTTGACACCCCGCTCGGACGGACGGCCTTCGGTGCCGAGTTCCGCAACGAAGACCTCGTCAGCAGCGCCCTGGGCGAGGAACTCGCCTCACCCGCCGGTTCCTACCGTTACGATCTGAACCGCAGCAACCTCAGCTTCCATCTCGAACACAACGTCCTGTTGCGGCGGTTCACTCTGTCGGCTGGCTTTGTGGCCTTCAGAAACACCTGGAACCAGATGCCCTTCACGCTCTATCCCGGCGTGGATGCCAGCGTGCGGCTGGGCAACCGTTGGAGGGTGTACGCCAGTTGCAACACCTCGCTGCGTATGCCGTCGTTCACCGAGCTTTACTACAGCGTGGGTGGCCACAAGGCCGACAAATACCTCAAGCCCGAGGAGCTGTGTGCCTTGGAGACGGGTGTCAAATACTACTCCGATGTGCTGACAGCAGAGGCCAGTGTCTATCACCACCACAGCCGCAATCTGATTGACTGGGTGCTCGACCCCACCGCTGCAGACCCGGTATGGGAGAGTGTCAACTTCACGCGCGTCAACGCCATCGGCGCTGAGCTGTCGGCACGGCTCGACCTGGAGCGTGCCCTGCGACTGCCCCGGGCGTACCTGTCGGCGGCCTATTGCTACAACCATCAAGACAAAGGCAACGAGCACGGACTACAGACTCAGTCGAAGCTGGAATACCTGCGTCACAAGCTGACAGCCACCCTCCAGCTTGCTCCGGCCACCCACTGGACTCTTCTGGTTCACTATCGGTTGCAGCAGCGCACCGGCACGTACCTCACCACTGACGGCACTACCCTGCCCTACCGCACCTACGACCTCGTCGATGCACGGCTGACATGGAGCAGACCGACATACAGCCTCTATGCCCAGGTGAGCAACCTCTTCTCGCGCCGCTACGTCGACTACGGCAATGTGGAGCAACCCGGTGCATGGGTCGTGGCCGGCCTACGTCTGCACCTCGAACTTTGAAAGCACCTCGAAAAATAGAAGAAAAAACGAGTTTTTTCTTTGTATTTCCCTCGCTTAATCGTACCTTTGCAGACAGATAAGGAAACACTGGAATCAACAAACAATAAATTTACGCATTATGAAAATCAAAGATTACAACTTTGCCGGCAAGAAAGCCATTGTACGTGTAGACTTCAACGTGCCCCTCAAAGAGGGCAAGATTACGGATGACACCCGCATCCGCGGTGCAGTCCCCACCTTGAAACTCATCCTCGACGAGGGTGGTGCACTTATCATCATGTCACACATGGGCAAGCCTAAAGGCAAGGTAAAGCCCGAGCTTTCTCTCGGCCAGATCAAGGATGCCGTGGCCGCTGCCCTCGGGGTGCCCGAGGTGAAGTTCGCCCCCGACTGCGCCAAGGCCCAGGAGGCTGCTGCCGCCCTGAAGCCCGGTGAGGTGCTCCTGCTGGAGAATCTGCGCTACTATCCC
>CAVJNH010000058.1:0-17987 GCA_963651005.1 Oscillibacter sp. MSJ-31 | reverse complement strand
CCTTACTAGCAAAGGGTTGTATTGAATTTGTTTTTAAAATATTGCATCACTAATATTCTATGATGATTTTGTTCAGAAGTGACCCTAATTTAACGCAGGTCAGCCAGTAACCAGTCTGTGGCTAAGCAGATGTGGATGTCCTTTCCCTCCATTACGACGTTGCGCGTCGTTGTGAATGTAATATGCTGCAAGATATTCTTTGTATTTCTCTCGCTTTGCACTACCTCTGGCCTTCGGCCGAAGGTACTCACGCTCGGAAAAACTCAAATTTGCCTTCGGCTTACTTTGTCGCGACTCAGCAGAGGAAAAACGAGTTTTTCTCTGCTTTCGCTGCTCCAAAATTTGGTTTTTCGCTCGCTTAATCGTACCTTTGCTCTCCGAAACAACAACTTTTTCAGGAATGGGACAGAAAATAGACTGTTTTGTGGTTTGCCACGCATTGGCCGACAGGGCTGAAATGGTGGCCGGGCTGCAACGGAGTGCCGCGGTCGGCAATATATTCCTTTTGGTGAACGGCGAGATGGACGGACAGCAACCGCCGCAGGGATGCACGCTCCTCCCAGTAGACAACCTGTCCGGCACCGCCATGGTGCGGCAGGTGGCGCACCACGCCACAGCACCGTTTGTCATGCTCTGTGTGAAGCCCGCTCCGGTCACCTTCGGTCCTGCGGCGTTGGAACGGATGTTGCAGGCCGCCGAGGACTCCGGGGCTGTCATGGTGTACAGTGACCGTCGGCAGATGGAGCAGGGGAGGGCGGTGGCCCATCCCGTGATAGACTATCAGGAGGGTGCGCTGCGCGACGACTTCGATTTCGGCAGTGTGTGGCTGCTGCGCAACGCCGCCCTACAGCAATACGTGGCCGACGATGCGGCTGCCGACTGGCAGTGGGCCGGTCTCTACGACCTGCGGCTGGCCTTGAGCCGGCAGGGACTGCTGTTCCATCTCAACGAATATCTCTATACGGAGGACGAGAGCGACCTGAGGGCTTCGGGTGTCAAACAGTTTGATTACGTCAATCCGGCCAACCGCGAGGTGCAGGTGGAGATGGAGCGCGTCTGTACCGCCCATCTGCGCACCATCGGGGCACTGGTGGACACCACGCAATATGAGGACATAGACTTCCGGGAACAGGAGTTCCCCGTGGAGGCTTCGGTCGTCATTCCCGTCTTGAACCGTGCCAAAACCATCTGCGATGCCGTGAAAAGTGCGCTGGAGCAGGACACTGCGTTCCGCTACAACGTCATCGTGGTGGACAACCACTCCACCGACGGCACCGGACAACTTCTGGCTGACTTGGCCAAGACCGACCCGCGCCTTGTGGTGATAACCCCCGAACGCCGCGACCTCGGCATCGGCGGATGCTGGAACGAGGCCGTCAACAGCGCGTGGTGCGGACGTTTTGCCGTGCAGCTCGACTCCGACGACCTCTACTCCTCCCGGCGCACGCTGCAGACCATTGTCGATGCGTTCTATCAGCAGAAGGCCGCCATGGTGATCGGTTCCTACCGTATGTGCGACTTCGAACTGAACACCCTGCCGCCGGGCATCATCGACCACCGCGAATGGACGGACGAGAACGGGCCGAACAATGCGCTCCGCATCAACGGACTGGGTGCGCCACGCGCCTTTTTCACTCCGCTGCTGCGTCAGGTGCAGTTCCCCAATACGTCGTATGGCGAGGATTACGCGCTCGGACTGATGTTCTCGCGCCACTACCGCATCGGCCGTATCTTCAACGAACTGTATCTCTGCCGCCGCTGGGGAGGCAACTCCGACGCGGCACTCTCCGTGGAGAAGGTCAACGCCAACAACCTCTACAAGGACCGGTTGCGCACCATGGAGCTGAAAGCACGCCAGCGGATCAGCCAAGGCCAGCACGACTGGATGGAGCAGTCGCCGCTGATGCGCTTCTTCCATCGCCAGTTGGCCGTGTGGGACGAGGCACACCAGCGTTACCGCGACCTGTCCAAGGTGGAGACCCGCGAACTCATGATGGACGACCTCTCGTTCGAGGTGCAATGGAATCCGGCACGCATCTGCTCCACAGGAGCCAAGATGGATGCCAAGACATTGGCACAACGGCCTTGCTTCCTTTGTCAGGAGAACCGCCCGAAGGAGCAGTTGCGCTGCACGTTGGACGGCAACTACGAGCTGCTGGTCAATCCCTTCCCCATCATGCCCGTCCACTTCACGCTGCCCTCCATGCGCCATCAGCGGCAGGCCATCCTGCCCATGTACGGCGAGCTACTCCGTCTGGTGCATCGGTATCAGGGCTTCACCTTATTATATAACGGTCCACGGTGCGGCGCGTCGGCTCCCGACCATGCCCACCTGCAGATTATCTGTAGTGGGATGCTCCCCCTGCAACGCTCCTGGCAGCGGCTCAGCCGTAACCTGATAGAAGTGACGGGCGACGGCGAAACGGGCATCTGGCAGATTCCCGACTATCCTGCCGCCGCCTTTCTGGTGCGCAGCCACGACGAGAAGAGCGGAAGCCGCCTCTTCCGCCGCCTCTACGACAGTCTGCCGGTGCAGTCCGGCGACACCGAGCCGATGCTGAACATCGTCGCCTGGCAACAGGGCGATGCGCTGCTCTCCGTCGTCTTGCCGCGCCGCAAACACCGTCCCGACTGCTACACGGCTACCGGAGAGGAACAATGCCTCGTCAGTCCCGGTGCGGTAGACATGGGCGGAATGATCATCACGCCCCGGGAGGAAGACTTCCGCAAGATGACGGCAGAAAAGGCCACGGCCATGCTGCAGGAAGTGACGCTTCCAACCGACGCTGTGGCAGAAGTCGTCCGCAAGGTGAAGGAAACGGCAAACGCCCATGCTGCCCACAAGGAATACGGCGTGGAACCACAGGTCACCGTGGGGATTGTCAGTGGACAGAAGATTGCCTTTGCCCTCAACGCCCCCTACATGGCCAAAGGCGAATGTATCGAGGGCGAACAGGTGGTGGAGTTCTCGGAAGGAGGCATCCTCTGGCGGGGGATGCAGTACCGCGAGCTGACCTTCACACCGCAAAGTGCTTCGGCTTCGTTCTCGCTCCACGACGTGACCATCGGTGTCAACTTCCATTGGGAGCGAAAGGAGACCCAGGTGTTTCTCGGCACCTTGCGTCTGGTCGTGGAGTCGGACAAGATTACGGCCATCAACCAACTGCCGGTGGAGCGTTATCTGGCCAGTGTCATTTCCAGCGAGATGAAGGCCACCGCCGGACTGGAACTGCTGAAAGCCCACGCGGTCATCTCCCGTTCGTGGCTGCTGGCACAGATGCAGCGCCGCACGGCGGACGGACAGCGCAAGGACGGCTTCTTCTCGTTTGTCAAGAAAGACAACGAACTCATCCGCTGGTACGACCGGGAAGACCACACCATCTTCGATGTGTGTGCCGACGACCACTGCCAGCGTTACCAAGGCATTACGAAACAGACCAGTCCTGCCGTGGAGCAGGCACTGAAGGCCACGTGTGGCCGCATCCTCTGCTATGACGACGAAATCTGCGACGCCCGCTTCTCGAAGTGTTGCGGAGGAGTGACCGAGGAGTTCCAGTACTGTTGGGAAGACACGCCGAAACCCTATCTGGTCTCGGTGGAAGACCCCTTCTGTAACACCTCGGACAAGGCCGTGCTGTCGCAGGTGCTCAACGACTACGACCTGGAGACCAACGACTTCTACCGCTGGACTGTGGACTACACCACGGAGGAAATCTCCCGGTTGGTTTCCAGCAAGCTGAAGGAGGACTTCGGCACCGTGACAGACCTCATCCCCTTGGAGCGGGGCAAGAGCGGGCGCATCTGGAAGCTCAAGATTGTGGGCACGAAGCTGACGTTCACCGTCGGCAAGGAACTGGAGATACGGCGCGCACTCAGTGAAACCCATCTTTACAGCTCGGCCTTCGACGTGGAGAAGACCGCCACGGGATTCCGTCTCCATGGCCGCGGTTGGGGACATGGTGTGGGACTTTGCCAGATAGGAGCCGCCGTGATGGGACAGCAAGGATATAAATACGATGAAATATTGCTCCACTACTACCGTGGAGCCGAAATCAAAAAGATTTACTGATGAAAAACAACAAAAGAATGTCGCCGTGGGCATGGGTGCCCTCACTTTATTTTGCCGAGGGCGTGCCCTACGTGGCTGTGATGACCATCTCGCTCATCCTCTACAAACGCCTCGGACTGTCGAATGCCGACATCACCCTCTATACTTCGTGGCTCTATCTGCCTTGGGTCATCAAGCCCCTGTGGAGTCCGTTCGTGGACATCCTGCGCTCCAAGCGTTGGTGGATTGTGGCCATGCAACTGCTCATCGGGGCAGCCCTGGCCGGAGTGGCCTTCACCATTCCCGGCCCGTGGTGGTTGCAGGGTTCGCTGTGCTTCTTCTGGTTGATGGCTTTCGGCAGTGCCACCCACGACATTGCCGCCGACGGCTTCTATATGCTTGGTCTCGAAGAGCACGAACAGGCTTTCTTCGTCGGCATCCGCTCCACCTTCTACCGCATCGCCATCATCGTGGCCTCGGGCTTGCTGGTGGGACTGGCCGGCGTGCTCCAGGTGCTCACCCGCAGCATGACTTTTGCCTGGAGCTTGGTGTTCTATCTCATGGCCGGGCTCTTCATCGCCCTGTGGCTCTATCACAGTTGGGTGTTGCCGCATCCCGACGAGGACAGCGACCAGACCCGGCGTTCTGCGCGCGAGATTGCCCGGGAGTTCGTGGCCACGGTGGTGACTTTCTTCCAGAAGCCGCAGATGTGGGCCGCCATCTGCTTCATGCTCTTCTATCGTATGCCGGAGGGTTTGCTGGCCAAGGTGTCCGCCCTGTTTCTGGTGGATTCGGCCCATAACGGCGGTCTCGGTCTCTCCGATGTCGAATACGGACTGGTGCAAGGCACGGTGGGGGTCATCGGTCTGACGCTCGGCGGCATCCTCGGTGGGATAGTGGCCAGCCGCGACGGTCTGAAACGGTGGCTCTGGCCCATGGTTATGGCCATCACGCTGCCCGACATCGTCTACGTCTACCTCTCCTATGCGTTGCCCTCCAGCCTGTTGGTGATTGACCTTTGCGTCTTTGTCGAGCAGTTCGGCTACGGCTTCGGTTTTACGGCCTATATGCTCTACCTGATTTATTACAGTCAGGGCGACCACAAGACCTCCCACTATGCGCTGTGTACCGCTTTCATGGCCTTGTCGATGATGATTCCCGGCCTCTTCGCCGGAGCCTTGCAGGAGGCCGTGGGCTACCCCGTGTTCTTCCTCATCGTGATGGGAGCCTGTGCCATGACGTATGTCGTTGCATGGTTTCTGGACATTGACCCCGAATTTGGCAAGAAACGGCGCGAATGTGACAAGACACGGCAGTAGCGGATGGGGTCAGATGCCCAGTCCGCCGTTGAACGGAACATCCACGGCCCTCGACTGTTGTAGCCGCGAGTGTGGCGGAATGTCGTGGGTCACCCAGATGTTGCCGCCAATCACGCTGTCGTGTCCGATGGTGATGCGCCCCAGTATCGAAGCGTTGGAATAGATGGTCACGTGGTCTTCGATAATCGGGTGGCGCGGGATGTTGAGCACGTTGCCCTGGTCGTCATACTTGAAACTCTTGGCTCCCAGCGTCACGCCTTGGTACAGGGTGACATGATGGCCGATGATGCAGGTCTCGCCGATGACCACACCCGTGCCGTGGTCGATGGCGAAATACTCGCCGATGGTGGCTCCGGGATGGATGTCGATGCCCGTCTTGGAGTGGGCCTGTTCGGTGATGATGCGCGGTATGACGGGGATGTGCTTCGTGTGGAGCGCGTGGGCGATGCGGTAGTGGGTCATGGCATTGACCACAGGATAGCAGAAGATGACCTCGCCGTAGGTCTCGGCAGCCGGGTCGCTGTCGAACATGGCCTCCACGTCGGTGTAGAGCAGGCGTTTCAGTTCGGGCAGTTCGTCGATGAACTCCATCGTCAGCGTCTTGGCCTTCTGCTGCACTTCCTCTTCGCCCATCTGTTTGCAGAACTGCAGTCCGCGGACAATCTGCTCCTCCAGTTCCTTGTAGAGGGCTTCCAGCTTCACGCCGATGTAGTAGGAACGGATTTCCTGCCGCGGTTGCCGCTGATGGAAATAGTCGCTGAAGATGATACATTTCACGAGACTCACGATGTTGCGCACGCCCTCTACCGAGGGTAGGGGAGCGTTGCCTTTCGGCATCATGTTGTCTTCTTTCTCCGAGTGTTGCGAGAGGATGTCCACATTCTTCAGCAGCACTTCATTTACCGTGTCGTTGGCCGTCATTTCTTTGTTTTTTTCAGATAACGGCTACAAAGGTAGTGTTTTTCTCTGATTTTGTAGTAACTTTGCAGGCAAAAAGATGATCATGCGACACTTGACCGCCCTTTGCTGCTTGTGGATGGCACCGTTTGCGGTGTCTGCCCAGCCTGCAGGAGTAGACCTCGATACGCTCCAGATACGCCATATCGACGGACGGGGCGTGACGCACACCGGCACGCTGGTCTGCAACCGCGCCATTGCCGCTGATCTGCGCGAGATCTTTGCCGAACTCTATCGGCAGCGTTACCCCATCGAACGCATCCGCCCGGCCTCGGAGTACGACGACGATGACGAACGGTCGATGCAGGCCAACAATACTTCCTGCTATTGCTACCGCCGCGTGGTTGGCAGCACGAAACTCTCCAAACACGCCCGCGGGTTGGCTGTCGACATCAATCCGCTCTACAACCCCTATGTGCGCCGGCGCAAGGACGGCACGCTCCACATCCAGCCCTCCAAGGCGCATCCCTATGTCGACCGTCGGGCATCCTTCCCCTACAAGATTACGGAGCAGGACCTCTGCTGTCGCCTTTTCCGTCAGCACGGCTTCACGTGGGGCGGCCATTGGCGCACACTGAAAGACTATCAGCACTTTGAAAAGTAAAGAGAAACAGACCGATGTTGGAATTGCACCATGTGAAGATAGACGGACTCCTGGCCGATTGCTCGCTGACCGTAGCCGACGGCGAGATGGTGGGGCTGTACGGCGCGGCAGGTTCGGGAAAGACCACCTTGCTGCGGACGGTGCTGGGTATGCGGCCTGTCGACGACGGACACATCAGCATCGACGGCGAACTGCTGACACCGCTTTCTGCTCCGTATTTCAGGCGTGCAACGGCCTATGTGCCGCAACACCTGTCGCTGGTGGAGGGCTGTGACACGGCTTTCCTGTTGGGGGAAGACCGTCGTCCGTGGGGCAGTCTGACCGCCGACGAGCAGTTCCTCACCTTGGTGCACCGCGCCACCAGCCGGGGAAAGACGCTGATTGTCGTGGATGAACCGCCGTCGCCGGTGTCCGAGAATACGCGGCAGGAGGCTGACCGCCTGCTCATGGAAGCGGCCCGCCATGGGGCTGCGGTACTGGCTGTCGCTCCGTTGGTTGCGCAAAAGAAGATACAACTATGAATACGATTGTCTTCCGGCTGTTGGCCGGACTTTTCCTGTTGGCTGTTCCGCTGGCCGTCCTCTATAAGGTTGACGGTCGGTTGTTCCGGCAGTCGCTTGCCGTTGTGGGTCGCTGGATGGCTGCCCTGTTGATACTGGTTGCCGTGTTGTATGGGGTGTTCCGTCTTCAGATCTGGTGGCTCGACCTGTTGCTGTTGTTGGCGGTGGAGGGAATCACCGCTGCGGCATACTGCCGGAAACGGTGGCTGACGGTGGCTGTTCTGGCGGGTGTCGTGCCGGCCACCCTTGCCGTGGGACTGTTGGTGTTGGTGGCCTTGGGACACCGTCCCTTCGACAACGCCTGGCTTTGGGTGCCCACGGTGGCTCTGCTCCATGGTGAAGCCTTGCGGGTAGGTCGGAGCGCGTTGCTCACCTACGTCTACAACCGCAGAACCCACGCCAGCATGTACGAGTATCTGCAAGGCAACGGAGCTACGCCGACCGAGGCCGTGCGTCCGTTTCTGGTGCGTGCCTTGACCAAAGCACTCGCCCCGCTGTTCACCGGCATGAGGGACACTGGCCTCGTCGGTGTGCCGCTGCTGCTATGTGTGCTGTTGCTCAGTGGAATGCCGCCCTTGGAGGCCGGAATCTTCACTGTGGTGGCCACCGTCGGCATGGTGTGCTGCGCGGTGCTGGCCGCCCTGATTTCTGTCGCGGCCTACGAATGGCTTAATGGATTTGCAAACCAAAACAAAAAACGATAAACTTCAAACCTACTTTCAAACAACTGCTATGGGAGGCTTTTTCGGTACAATATCAACCAAAGACTGTGTGAACGACGTGTTCTACGGTACAGACTACAACTCGCATCTGGGAACCAAACGTGCCGGACTGGTGACCTACGATGAGGAGAGCGGATTCCACCGCTCCATCCACTCGCTGGAACGCCATTATTTCCGTTCGCGCTTCGAAGACGAACTCGACGGGTTCAAGGGACATCAGGGCATGGGGGTCATCAGCGACACCGACCCGCAGCCCATCATCGTCAATTCGCATCTGGGACGCTATGCGGTGGTCACGGTGGCCAAAATCAACAATCTGCGGGAAATCGCCGACGAATTGCTGGCCAACCGTATGCACCTGAGCGAGATGTCGGCCAACACCATCAACCAGACCGAACTCGTGGCGCTGCTCATCAACATGGGCGACTCGTTCGTGGACGGCATCAACCGGGTGTACCGGAAAATCAAGGGTTCGTGCTCCATGCTGATTCTCACCGAAGACGGCATCATTGCCGCACGCGATGTCCTTGGCCGTACGCCCATTGTCATCGGGCAGCGCGACGGATCCTATGCCGTGTCGAGCGAAACGACCAGTTTCCCCAATTTGGACTACAAGGTCTTGCGCGACGTGGGGCCGGGCGAAATCGTGAAGTTACGTGCCGACGGCATGGAGGTGTTGCAGCCGCCCATGTCCCGTTGCCAGATCTGTTCGTTCCTCTGGGTCTATTACGGATTCCCGGCCAGCGACTATGAAGGCATCAACACCGAAGCGGTGCGCGAGAAGAACGGCCGCATCGTGGGCGAGAAGGACACCGCCGTGGAGGCTGACCTCGTCTGTGGCATCCCCGATTCGGGCGTGGGAATGGCTGTGGGCTATTCCCATGGCAAGAAGATTCCCTACAAGCGGGCTGTCTTGAAATACACGCCGACGTGGCCGCGCTCGTTCACGCCCGGCAGTCAGACGCGCCGCGACCTCGTGGCACGCATGAAGCTCATCCCCAACGCCGCCATCCTGAAGGGACAGCGGGTCGTGTTCTGCGACGATTCCATCGTGCGCGGCACGCAGTTGCGCGACAACGTGCGCACCTTTTTTGAAAACGGTGCCAAGGAAGTGCACGTCCGCATCTCTTGTCCACCGTTGGTCTACGGATGTCCGTTCATCGGTTTCACCACCTCGAAGAGCGACCTGGAACTCATCACGCGCCGCATCATCCGGGATTTTGAGGGCGACGAGAATGCCAAACTGGACGTTTATGCCCGAACCGGCTCGCCGGAATATCAGCGCATGGTGCAGGAGATAGCCCGTCGTCTCGGACTGACCAGTCTGCGCTTTGCCCATCTGGAAGACCTCGTGGCCTCCATCGGTCTGCCCAAAGATCGGCTCTGTACCCATTGCTTCGACGGAAGCAGCTACTGCAACGGATGCAACGACGGTTCGGAATAACCGTTAAAAAATGATAATGTTCGTCGCAAAGTCCGTGGGTTTTCGGCGAAAAGCAGTATCTTTGCAGGCTGAAAGATTATATATAGAAGCGTGAAAATACAGCAAGTGCTTGATGCCCTTGAACAGTTCGCGCCTCTGCCCTTGCAGGAAAGTTGGGACAATGCTGGCCTGCAAGTTGGATTGACAGAGGCGGAGGTTTCAGGGGCATTGTTGTGTCTGGATGTCAACGAGCAGATGGTTGACGAGGCCGTGGAAAAGGGGTGCAATCTGGTGGTGAGCCATCATCCGCTCCTGTTCCGTGGGCTGAAGCAGATTGCCGGTGCCGACTACGTGCAGCGTACAGTGATGAAAGCCATCGAACACCATGTGGTCATCCTGTCGATGCACACCAATATGGACAATGCCCGAGGCGGGGTCAACTGGAAAATGGCCGATCGGTTGGGACTGTCGGAGGTGCGCTTCCTTCAGCCCAACGACGGCAAGGATGCTGACACGGCAGGGTCGGGGAGTGGCGCGATAGGCCAACTGCCCGAGGATATGGCTGCTGCTGATTTCGTGTCGCTGGTGAAGCGGCAGTTCGGCGTGGAGTGTGCGCTCTGCAACGAGTTGTTGCACCGCCCCATCCGCAAGGTCGCCCTGTGTGGCGGAGCCGGCGATTTCCTGCTTGATGAAGCCGTGGCGCAGCAGGCCGATGCCTTCATCACGGGAGAGATGCACTATCACCAGTACTTCGGCCACGAACAGCAGATTCAGATCTGCGTTATCGGCCACTGGCAGAGCGAGCAGTTTACCGGGGAGATTTTCCGCGAAATCATCCGGCAACAGTGTCCCGGAGTGCGGACTGTCATGACAGAAACGAATACAAATCCAATCATATATCTATAAAGAAATGGCAAAGAAAGATCCATCAGAAATGCCGGTAGAGGAGCGTCTGAAGACCCTCTATCAGTTGCAGACCACGCTCTCGGCCATCGACGAGAAGCGCGCATTGAGAGGCGAACTGCCCTTGGAAGTGCAGGACCTGGAAGACGAAATCGAAGGACTGACCACCCGTATCGAGAAAATCCAGAACGACATCAACGAATATGAGGCGGCCATCGTACAGAAGAAGGGCGAGATAGAAGACGCCAAGTCCAGTGTGGAGCGTTACGAGGGTCAGTTGAACGATGTGCAGAACAACCGTCAGTATGACACGCTGACCAAGGAAATCGAGTTCAAGAAACTGGAAATCGAACTCTGCGACAAGAAAATCAAGGAGGCACAGACCCGCGTGGAAGAAAAGAAGGGGGAACTGACCACCAACAAGGCACTCATCGAAGAACGTCGTCAGGACTTGGAAGTGAAGAAAAACGAGTTGGACGAAATCATGGACGAGACGCGCGTGGAGGAGGAAAAACTGAAAATCAAGGTGAAGGACCTTGAAGCCAAGATCGAACCGCGCCTGCTCTCGTCGTTCAAGCGCATCCGCAAGAATGCACGCAACGGCCTCGGCATCGTGTATGTGCAGCGTGATGCCTGTGGCGGCTGTTTCAACAAGATTCCGCCCCAGCGTCAGTTGGACATCAAGATGCACAAGAAAATCATCGTCTGCGAATACTGTGGCCGTATTCTCATCGACTCGGAACTGGCCGGCATCAAGCCCGCTCCGGTCAAGTCGGAGGAGAAGAAAACCCGCAAGCGCGCAGCATCAAAGAGTGCGCAGAAGGAAGAGAAGGTGGACGAGACTGCCGGACAGGAGTAATGCCTCGTTAGCATCAAATATACAAGGCAGGCGCGGAGGAAATCTGTGCCTGCCTTGCGTCTGTCAGAGGGCTTCGTAGTCTGGAATGTCCGGCAATAGGGTGTAGCACCGACGTTCGTAGTCCATACGGCAGCAATAGTGTTGCAGACCGTTGCTCACTGTCAGATAGTCCACGTGCAACAGATGGTTGTAGGAAGAAATCTGGTCGAACACCTGTTGGGTCAAGGTCACTGTCGGTGCCTTGTACTCCAGAATCATCATGGGGCGTGCCTGCCTGTCGTAGAGAATGGAGTCGCAGCGCAACCGCTTGCTGCCGCACTGCAGCGCAATCTCGTTGCCCAGCAGTCCTTTCGGGTAGCCCTTCTCCGCCACCAGCCAATGCACGAAGTGTTGGCGGACCCACTCCTCCGGGGTCAGCCTGACATAGCGGCGGCGCAGAAAGTCGAAAATCTCCGGTTTCTCGCGTGTGCCGCCCAGTTGGATGTCGTATGATGGCAGATGCAACTGAAACATACTGCAAACTTACCGCTTTTTTCCCGGATAACGAAGGAAAACGGGAAAATATTCCGGAAAAAAACAGAAAAAAGGCGGGGAAACACGTTCCTCGCCTTTGTCACGCCTTGCACAGTCACGGAGACCGCAGGCTTTATTGAAAGTTTGTAAAAAGAGATTGTCTACTTGCTCACGGTGATGTTGAGAACACCCGTCACTTTTTTGCTGTCGGTAACTGTAATGGTCGTGGAACCTGCGGCTACACCCTTCACGGTGATGACGGCATCCTTCACCGTGGCAGTGGCTATCTTGGTGTCCTTTACAGCAACGGTATAGGGTGCAGTGCCCGACTTTACCGTGATGGAACCTTCCTTGCCTACGTTGACGGACACAGAGGTCTTGTCGAAGGTCAGCATTTCCTTGACGGTCACGCTGATGCTCCCCGTCTGCTTGTTCGCATCCGTCACCAGAATGGTGGCCGTGCCGGTGCCGACTCCCTTGATGGTCAGTGTAGACTTGTCGGCTGTTACCGTGGCAATTTTCTCGTCGCTCGACTTGGCAGTCAGTGGCGTGGTGCAGTTCTTTACGGTGACATCCTGCGTGGAAGCGATGCCCACCTCAACCTTGGATGCGCTGAACGTCATGTTCTTGCTGTCATCGTCATCGCTGCATGACGTGAGTGTTACGGTACCGAGGCAGAGTGCTGCCATTGCCATTGCCTTGAAACTTGATTTGAAATTCATTTTTCTATTGTTTTTGTGTTTCTACTTTTGTTGATTTCACAGACTCACTCCAGTAACAAAAGGAGTTGCGCGCTGACTTCCTTTTTTCTTTCGTTCGTCTGCCCATCAAATGCAAGGAATGGCAAAACCTTGCCTGTCGGTGCCGTTAAAGAAAGTTAATGGATGGGTATTCTTCCAAACTTCCGTTCATTCCATCACTGCAAAGTTGACGGACTGGTCATATCCGCTGACCCCGTACTTGGCGTTCACGTCGTAGGTGCGTATCTCCATGCGTCCGGGGGCAATGCCGTACTTGTTGACCAGAAGGTCACGGACCTTGGCGGCACGTCGGTGAGCCAGCCGTCCGTCGGTTGTCCCCGTGTTGCCTACGATGGCGATGTGCACGTCCTGGTTCTCCGTCATGTATTGGGCGATGCGGAAGACATTCACCATCTGCAGCTCCTCGTTGAACGTGTTCTCGCCCGGAACGAACACCACGGAGGGAGCCAGCAGGACACCCTCTACCACGCGTTTCTTCACCACGGAAACCGTGTCATGCCTTACGACCTGCTTCTGGCGGATCAGCGACACGGCGTTGTTCAGTTCGGCAAACTGCTTCTCGGGCACCAGACGCACCACCTTGTAGCCCTGACGGCCGATGCGGTAGCTCAGTCCGACGGATCCGCGCAGGATGCCGGCAAACCAGTCGCTCTTGCCCAACTCGCCGTCGAAGCCCGAACCGGTCACGGCGCAGCCTACCGTGAGGTGGACACCCAGCCGGTCGGTGATGTTGTAGTTGCCGGTCACGCCGAGGCGGAAAGCCACCTTCCTGTTGCCCTCCATGCCGTGGTAGCCGGCAGCCTTGAGCATGCCGATGCCCACGTAACCGTTGGCCGTCCAGCGGCGGTCCAGCCGGTTGTCCGGCGTGAAGCAGTTGTAGAGGTCGAACAGGAAGTCGGCGTTCACCTCATAGTATTTCAGGTCTTGGCGGTAGCCGTTCCGGGTGTCCACACCCTGGCTCTGCCAGTATTGCTCCACCGGGTCGAACGCAGCCTGCCAGAGGTAGTTGTGGGCGTAGAGTCCAGTCGCTCCGTTGTTCCATCCTTTCAGGCGCGCGCCGCCGAAGCTCAGCCGTACACCGAAATCCGGATTCAGCCACTTGCCCACGGCCACGCTGAAGCCGGGCTTGATGCGCTTGCCGAACGCCAGGCTCGCGTCGTCCTCACCCATCAGCACCCTGCCGGCGAGGTCGGCCTCGACAAAGATATTGTCCCAAAGGGACGAGACGTAACGGGTCTTGTAGTCCACCGTTATCGTGTCCATCTGCACGGTGCGGCTCACTTCGTTCCGTACCGTCTGTGCCTGTAACGTGGAAAGGAATCCGAACGCCACGGCTGCCATTGCTATTGTCTTTTTCATATCCGTTTTTCTTTTACTTGTTGATAATCCGCATCACCACGGCTCTGTTCCAACGGTAGTCCTCCTCGTAGGCGCGTTCGGTGTCGCCCTTGGCGCGGATGACCAGCCTGTCGGCCTCGATGCCACATTCCTTAATCAGGTAGTTGCGCACGGCCTTCACCCTGCGCTCGCTCAGCTTCATGTTGTAGGCGGGATAGGCGGTCTCCTTGTCGGCATAGCCGGTCAACTCCAACTGGGCGTCAGGATGGCTGTGCAGGTAGCGCGCCATGCGGTGGATGTTCAGCTTCTGGTCTTCCTCGATGTTGTACTTGTCGATGAAGAAGCGCACGGCAAAGGGTGTCACGTCCTCGGTCTCTGCCATGCGGATGGGGTCTTTGTCAACATCCACGTCCTCGGGGAGGTAAATCTGGCGTACCGTCTCGTAGGTCACGGGGTGCACCTTGGCATAGCGTGCGAACTTCCGCCCACCGAACTTGTAGGCCACACCGATGTTCAGTCCGGCATAGCCCTCCACGGTGCGGTTGCGCTTTGCAGAGGGCTTGCCGCCCACATGGTTGTCGAAGCTCTCGTCCACGATGTTGCCCTGCATCTCGGCGAATACGTCCCAGTTCCGGTGCACGTTGACACGGAGCATGACACCGGCGTTGAACAGGAACGAGTTCGACGACGACGAACCGCGGGCGGCAAAGCCGTGGGCGAAGCCCGGCCCGGCAGACAGGATGACCCCTACGGGGCTTTCCTTCTTGGAGAACCACTTGACCGCATCGGTCATGACGTTGAACGACCAGTCCATGTAGAAGAACTTGCGGTGGTACCAGGTGATGCCGTCCTTCTGGGTCAGGTAGGGCTTCATGCCGTCGGGCATCACGCTGTGGTCGATGCCCGGTGTCTGGATGTTGTAGACGACACCACTCTTGTTGCCGGCCTTGTAGTGGGCCGACAGGTTGCCCAACCCCATCTGCAGACGGTAGCCCCATACCGGAGTGACCCATTTGCCGACGGCCATCCGCACGGAGAGTTCCGCGCGGTCCACAAGATTGTCGTAAAGGTTGTTTGCCTCGGCATCATAGGAATTGACACCGCCCGACAGGCTGACGAACCAGTTGCCCGTGCCGCTGCCCGCCATGGTCAGGTCGGACTTGCCGAGCTCGTCCAGACGCAGCTCCGTGCGGAGCGTGTCCGGCACCGATGTTTCCTGTGCACTGGACGACAGCGCACACAGAAACATTCCGATTAAAAATACTTGTCTGTTCATAATGTTGATATAAAAAAGTGATATTTTTGAGGTCAAAAATCGGTCTGTATTTGAATTGGGAAATTTATCAATGAGAAGTCACGACATCATATACGTAAAGAACCGGACACCGCAAAGTTTTCGGCTTTGCAGTGCCTGTTGATATTTTGGAGCAGCGAACTGTACTAATGTTTAATGTTTAGTGTTCAATTTATGGCCATTTGTATTCAAAGAGAAACATAAATGTCCAGAAATGAACCAGAAATGAACCATAAATTTTTCTTTTTAGCCTTTACATAGAAATAATTTTTTCTTCCTGCACTTCCCGTCAGTAAGCCCATACTCTCATCTTCTTCTTCCCGAACCTCCTGTCCCTCTCTTGCGAAGAGAGTTATGCTCTGAAGATGTCTTGATGCGTGCCAGTATCAACCAGAATCAATATTAATTCCCTGTCATTTTGCTTCCACACTAACAGCCAATCAGGAGTGAGATGACACTCCATACATTCCTTGTAGTTGCCCTTTAGGGGATGTGGCTTATACTCTTTAGGAAGTGACCCAGTTTCTGCCAATATGGTGATTGCGGTTCGGAACAATTCTACGTCACAACCACGCTTCATACATTTCTTGTATGATTTCTTGAATAACGTGGAATACTTAACCGTGTATTTCGTCATTCCGAAAGACTTTTCATTAGCACATCAATGTCATTCGTAGCAAACAGCTCTTCTTCATCTGCCGCCTTCAAAGCCTTGTCCAGACGACTGACCTTTGTCGGTTTTTGCCTCTTTGCTATCCAGCCAAACTTCTTGATGAGAATCTCAAACAAGTCCACATCTCTGCTTGGAACACTTAATTGATATGTAGCAGTATTCATATTTTATCTCTTATTTTGTTTCCCTTTTGCAAAGTTACGCTTTTCTCTCGTAATCGCCAAATTTTGGAGCAGCGAATGCAGAGAAAGCTCGCTTTCACTCTGCTGAGTCGCGACAAAATAAGCTGCAGGACAAATTTTGGAGCAGCGAACTGTACTAATGTTGAATGTTTAGTGTTTAATGTTTAATGGTCAATTCGCGATTCATTCATGATAATTCGTGTTCAAAGAAAAACATAAATGTCCAGAAATGAACCATGAATTAAACATAAATTTTATTTTTGTTGCCGCCCCTTAAAGTGTCAGGCCATGAATTTAGTGTTTATTCCGCGATTTTCCACTCCAGACGGTTCACGCCGTCTTTCAGCGCGAAGTTCATACCGGCCTTCCCCTTCGTTCGGAAGTCAAACTTTATGGCTTCAGCAAATTAATGGGGGCTACAAAGACTCCATCCTCTCGTTTGTACGCTCCGCCCACTGCCGTTAGAACCAATAGGAATGATGGAACTTTCTCATCACTCTTCTCCACCATTTTGTCCCGAAGCGTTTTAAGCGATGCTGCACCTTCATTGACCAAGTCGTCACCACCAAGTTTAATCTCAATACCGCCCCATCTGCCATCTTCCAAATGTACCACGGCATCACACTCCAGACCGGCATTGTCCCTGTAATGTCTTACGGTTCCGCCCAAGGTGTCGGCATACACTCTAAGGTCTCTTACTGCAAAATCCTCAAAGAACAACCCGAAGCTGTTCAAATCCTTCATCAAGTCGCCCGGACCGACGCCCAGACTTCTACAAGCAATTGACGTATCGACAAAATGCCTGGTCGGTGTACTTCTGATAGAAGTCTTTGATCTGATGTTTGGATTCCATGCGTCCATATCCTCCACAATAAACAAGTCCTTCAAGGCCTCCATATAATGGTCATAAGTCTTCACGTCCATTGTCCGTTCGTTGCTCTGGCGAATATCAGACAGGATGGTCGATACCGCTGCTTCTGTGGATATGTTCCGTGCATAGCTTCTAAGAATCATTCTCAACACCTCAGGTTTCTTGTTGCGGAATCGTTCATTCTCGCTGTCCTCGAACACGAACAGCCCGTTGTAATAGTTCTTCGTTATTTCGAGTGCAATGTCTTTCGGGGCCAAGACAGATATGGGCCATCCACCTCTGCATAACAGGAATGCCACCTCATCCAGTGTAAATTCCGTATTCATGTCCCAGGGAAAATCCGTTCCCCCATCGAACAAGTCACTTAGCGACACGGTTCCTTTCGACTCTTTCGACTCCCATAGCGTCATCGGGCGCATGTTCAGGGGAGCGATTCTACCAGCACCGCTATGATGTACCTCTGTCCTGTCTGCAGGTGTGCTGCTGCCAGTCAATATGTATTTCCCGAACTGGTAATCAAAGTCCAAATCATCCTTCACTTGGTTCCAGATGTCTGCTGCTTTCTGCCACTCGTCTATCAGCCTTGGCTTCTCTCCATTCAGCACTGCCCTCGGGTTCATCCGCGCCATGGCAATTGCTTGCTTGGTGTTCAGCTTCACAAAACTCTTCTGATATAACATACATGTGGTTGTCTTTCCACAGAACTTTGGCCCTGCCACAAGTACGGCACCTGAAGACTTTAGTTTCAGTGCGATGTGCTCTTCGATAAGTCGCTGATAATACATAAACGGACTGTTTTTGCGGCAAAATTAGTAAAAATCCTAAGATTTTCAATAAAAAAATCCCGATTTTTTCAATTTTGGACAAATTTTGGAGCAGCGAATGCAGAGAAAGCTCGCTTTCTTTGCTGAGTCGCGACAAAATAAGCTGAAGGACAAATTTTGGAGCAGCGAATGCAGA
>CAVJNH010000057.1:0-18054 GCA_963651005.1 Oscillibacter sp. MSJ-31 | reverse complement strand
TTCAAACATTATTCGTAACTTTGCAGACAACTTGCACTTGCTGGTTGACTCTGCGACGCTGCGCGTCGAAGGTACTCACGCTCGGAAAAACTCAAATAAATTTGGTTTTTCCCTCGCTTAATCGTACCTTTGTGTCCAAATAGAATGAAAATATGGATTTGCTCAATCATATTTCCAGTCCGGACGATCTGCGCAAACTGAATGTCGAACAACTGCCGCAACTCTGTCAGGAACTGCGGAAGGACATCGTCAAGGAGCTTTCCGTCAATCCCGGACACCTGGCCTCCAGCCTCGGTGTCGTGGAACTGACCGTGGCACTCCACTACGTTTTCGACACACCCGAAGACCGCATCGTGTGGGACGTGGGACATCAGGCTTACGGACATAAGATCCTGACGGGACGGCGCGAACAGTTCTGCACCAACCGTAAACTGGGAGGCATCAGACCCTTCCCCTCACCGCTGGAGAGTCCCTACGACACCTTCGCCTGCGGACACGCCAGCAACTCCATCTCGGCAGCACTCGGGATGGCGGTGGCCGCCAGGAAGACCGGCAACGACCAACGTCATGTGGTGGCCGTCATCGGCGACGGAGCCTTGAGCGGCGGACTGGCTTTTGAAGGACTTAACAACGTGAGCTCATCACCCAACGACCTGCTTATCGTGCTCAACGACAACAATATGTCTATAGACCAGTCGGTGGGCGGCATGAAGCAGTACCTGCTCAACCTCAACACCAACGAGACCTATAACGCGCTGCGCTTCAAAATCTCCAACCAGCTCAACCGGTGGGGACTGTTGCCCGAGGACCGCAAGAAAGGGCTCATCCGCCTGTCGAACGCCGTGAAGTCGGCCATCAGCCACCAACAGAATATCTTCGACGGCCTGAATATCCGCTATTTCGGGCCGTTCGACGGACACCACGTCGTGGAACTGGTGCGCATCCTGCGGCAGATGAAGACGATGAAGGGGCCGAAGCTGCTGCATCTGCACACGCAGAAGGGACACGGCTACGCTCCGGCGGAACAGGACGTGACGACGTGGCACGCCCCCGGGAAATTCGACCCGGACACCGGCGAACGCCTCGTCGACCGGTCACCCGACCAACCGCAACGCTATCAGGATGTCTTCGGACACACCCTGCTGGAACTGGCCGAACAGAACCCGAAGATAGTGGGGGTCACACCGGCCATGCCGACGGGATGCTCCATGAACATCATGATGCAGGCGATGCCCGACCGGACGTTTGACGTGGGCATTGCCGAAGGCCATGCCGTGACCTTCTCGGGAGGCATGGCGAAGGACGGGCTCATCCCCTTCTGCAATATATACAGTGCCTTTGCACAAAGGGCTTTCGACAATATCATCCACGATGTGGCACTGCTCAACCTCCACGTCGTGCTCTGTCTGGACCGTGCCGGCATCGTCGGCGAAGACGGCCCCACCCATCACGGGGCCTTCGATCTGGCCGCCCTGCGCCCCATCCCCAACCTGACCATCTGCTCGCCCATGGACGAGCATGAACTGCGCCGCCTGATGTTCACCGCCCAACTGCCCGGCATGGGGTCCTTTGTCATCCGCTATCCCCGTGGGTGCGGCGTACTGAAGGACTGGCGCTGCCCGTTGGAGGAAATCAAGGTGGGGACGGGACGGAAACTGCAGGAGGGCCACCATACCGCCGTGCTTTCCATCGGACCGATAGGAAACCATGTGGCAAAAGCCGTAGAGGGACTGGATGTGGCCCACTATGATATGCGCTTCCTCAAGCCTCTCGACGAGCGGATCCTGACGGAGGTGGGCGAGCATTTCGGGCGCATCGTCACCGTGGAGAACGGGGTGAGGGACGGCGGACTGGGTTCTGCCGTGCTGGAGTGGATGGCCGACCATCATTATCATCCCGAGGTCATCCGCTTGGGAATGCCGACCGACCACTTCGTGGAGCACGGCACCGTGGAACAACTCGAACATCTTGTAGGACTGGATGCCGAAAGCATCCGCAATACCGTCTTGTCATGAAAATCATCATAGCCGGAGCAGGTGCCGTGGGAGTACACCTGGCGAAACTGCTGTCACGCGACCGTCAGGACTGCGTGCTCATCGACGACGATGCCGAGCGTCTGGCCGGCCTCGACAGCAAGTTCGACATCATGACGGTGGCGGGTTCGCCCACCAGCATCCGCACGCTGCGCCAGGCCGAGGTGGACCGGGCCGACCTCTTCGTGGGGGTGACACCCGACGAGAGCCGGAACATGAACGCCTGCATCATCGCCCATGCGATGGGGGCGGGAAAGACGGTGGCACGCATCGACAACTACGAATACCTCGCACCCAGTCTGGAGTCGTTCTTCGGACAGATGGGCATCAATTCGCTCATCTATCCGGAGGTGCTGGCCGCCATCGACATCACCAACGGTCTCAAGATGTCGTGGGTGCGGCAGCGGTGGGATGTCCATGACGGGGCACTCGTCATGCTCGGTGTCAAGCTGCGCGACACCTGCGAAATCCTCAACAGGCCGCTCCGCGAACTGTGCGGCCCGGAAGAGCCTTATCATGTGGTGGCCGTCAAGCGCAGGGGCGAGACCGTCATTCCCGGCGGCAACGACGAGCTGCATACCGGCGACCTCTGCTACTTCATGACCACGGGGGAATATATCCCCTACATCCGCAAACTCACGGGGAAGGAACACTATGCCGACGTGAAGAACGTGATCATCATGGGGGGCAGCAAGACAGCCGTGCGCGTCGGACTGACCGTGCCCGACTACATGAACCTGAAGATTATAGAGAAGGACGAGCAACGCTGTGAACGGCTCAACGAACTGCTGGCAGACACCGATGCCATGGTCATCCACGGCGACGGACGCGACCTCGGACTGCTTCAGGAGGAGGGCATACAGAACACGCAGGCCTTCGTCGCACTGACCGGCAATGCCGAGACCAATATCCTGGCCTGTCTCACGGCCAAGCGGCTGGGGGTACGGAAGACCATCGCCATGGTCGAGAACCTGGACTACGTGGAGATGGCGGAGGGACTGGACATCGGCACCATCATCAACAAGAAGACCATTGCCGCCAGCCATATCTACCAGATGATGCTCGATGCCGACGTGAGCAACGTGCGGTCGCTGATGATGGTCGACTCGGACGTGGCGGAGTTTGTGGCGGCCGAAGGGTCGAGGGTCACCGCCAAGGCGGTCAAGGACCTGGGACTGCCCTCCGGCATCACCATCGGCGGACTGGTGCGCCACAACCAGGGCCTCCTCGTCAATGGCTTCACGCGGATAGAACCCGGCGACTCGGTCATGGTGTTCTGCCACGAACAGAACCTGAAGAAACTGGAGAAATACTTCAAACCCTCGACACTATGGTAGACTTCCGGCTGCAGTACAAGATCATCGGCTCGCTGCTCATCCTCCTGGGAATGTTGATGGGGGCGTGTGCCGTCCTGTCGGTCTGCTTCCGGGAAGACGATATCATGGCGTTTCTCGTCTCCGCACTCTTTACGGTGTGCTGCGGCTTCATACTCAAATTCCTGGGGCGCAACGCCACCAACAACATGGGACGGCGCGATGCCTACCTCGTCGTCACCCTGTCCTGGGTGCTGTATAGCCTGTTCGGCATGTTGCCTTACCTCATCGGAGGGTATGTCAACGACGTGACCGATGCCTACTTCGAGACGATGTCGGGATTTACCACGACGGGGGCTACCGTCATCGACAACGTGGAGGCACTGCCCCACGCACTGCTCTTCTGGCGGTCGCTGTCGCAGTGGATCGGCGGACTGGGCATCGTCTTCTTCACCATTGCCGTGCTGCCGTCGCTGGTCGGCGGTAGCGTCAAGGTGTTTTCCGCCGAGGCCACAGGGCCGGTGCGCACCAAGATGCACCCCCGGCTGAGCACCAACGCCCAATGGATATGCAGCATCTACCTCTTCCTGACGCTGGCCTGCATCCTGTCCTATGCTGCGGCGGGCATGGGGTGGTTCGACAGTGTGAACTATGCGATGACGACCACGGCAACGGGCGGCTTCGCCACACACAACGACAGCGTGGGCTTCTTCCACAGTGCCGCCGTCGAGTATGTCTCGCTGACGTTCCAGTTCGTGTCGGGCATCAATTTCACCTTATTATATATAGTGGTGTTCAAACGGCAACTGCGGCAACTGTTCCGCAACTCCGAGTTCAAACTGTATGTCTCCGTGGTGGTCCTCTCGACGGCAGCCATCATGGGACTGCTGATGTACAGCAACGGCTATGTGGCCGGACGCGCTTTCCGCAGTGCCCTGTTCCAGGTGGTGTCGTTCATCACCACCACCGGCCTCTTCAACGACGATGCCGGTGCATGGCCGCACCTCACCTGGGTCATCCTCGGCGGTTGTATGTTCCTCGGGGCCTGTGCCGGCAGCACCAGCGGAGGCTTCAAGTGCATCCGCGGTTCCATGGTGCTGAAGGCCATGCAGAACGAGTTCCGCCAGATTCTCCACCCCAACGCCATACTGCCGGTCAAGGTGAACGGCCAGAACATTCCCTCCTCGAAGGTGGCGACGCTGCTCACCTTCTTCGCCCTCTATGTGGCGATGTGTCTGGTGGCCGCCGTCGTCATGATAGCGGCAGGGATAGACAGCACCAATGCCGTCACGATAGCCCTGAGCTGCATGAGCAATGCCGGCCCGACACTGGGCACGGAAATCGGGCCCGTGATGTCGTGGGCGGCGTTGCCCGACCTCATCAAGTGGGTCTGTGCCTTCCTGATGCTCGCGGGTCGTCTGGAAATCATGTCGGTCATGGTGCTGTTCACCCGGGGCTTCTGGACCGACAACTGACGGCGGTGCGTGGCACGGAAATCCAAGAACCTATATTAACGACAGAAAGAAGATATGAAAGCATTCAAGTTTCAACCGCTGCTCAAACAGACCCTGTGGGGCGGCGAACGTATCGTCCCGTTCAAGCACCTCGACACCCGCATGGATCATGTGGGTGAGAGCTGGGAGGTTTCGGGCGTGAAGGACAACGAGACGGTGGCCGTGGGCGACGGACGCTCGCTCAACCAGTTGGTGCGTGACATGAAGGAGACACTCGTGGGCCAGGCCAACTATGCGCGTTTCGGCATGGAGTTCCCCTTGCTCATCAAGTTCATCGATGCGCGTCAGGACCTCTCCATCCAGGTGCATCCCACCGACGAGATGGCCCGTCGGCAGGGGAAGAGCCGGGGAAAGACCGAGATGTGGTTCGTGATGGACTCGGCTCCCGAGGCCAAGCTGTACAACGGACTGAAAAAGCAGATTACGCCGGAACAGTACAAGGCCATGGTGGCCGACGACACCATCTGCGAGGCTCTGGCGCAGTACAGCGTCAAGGAGGGCGACTGCTTCTTCATCCCTGCCGGCCGCATCCACGCCATCGGTGCCGGGTGCTTCCTGGCCGAGATACAGCAGACCAGCGACGTGACCTACCGCATCTACGACTTCAAGCGCAAGGACAAGGACGGCAACTACCGTCAGCTCCATACCCGGGAGGCCGCGGAGAGCATCGACTACACCGTGTTGCCCGACTACCGTACCCGTTACGAGGCACGGAAGAACGAGGGGGAACTGTTGGTGGAGTGCCCGTATTTCAATACGGCGGTCTATGACCTGGACGAGCCGATGGACATCGATTACAGTGAACTGGACTCGTTCGTCATCCTGATTGGCGTGAAAGGGGAGGGGACACTGACGGTCGACGGCGAGTCCCTGCCGTTCTGCGCAGGCGAGACGGTGCTGCTGCCGGCCACGACGCGTGAGGTGCGCTGCGTGGGGACGGTGAAATTCCTGGAGACCTACGTGTTGTCCTGACCCTTGGACTGCGGAACAGACGGCGTGTCAAGGTAGGCGGCCAGGTCGGCCTGCAGCCGGCGGAAGGGCTCCGATGCCTTGTAACCCGTGTTCTTTTTCAACATCTGACGGATGTCCTGCAGCGAGTGCTCGTAGCAGGACATCTCGTTTTTCCGCTGGGTGTAGTGGCGCGAGGTGTGCACGATTTCCTCCTGGCGTTCCTGCCGGAGCCTGTTGCATACCTTGGTGAGGATGGGCACGACGACGTTGTCGTACAGCGAATGGCCCTGGATGTAGAGGTAGGTGGTGTCGGGGGTCACACCCAGTGCCAGCAGGTCGTTCTTGGTTTTCAGATATTGTTCCTTGTTGCCCGGAAACTGCGCCTGCAACAGGTGGACCCGCGTATGGACCTTCCGCCGCAGATGGTCGATGGAGGGCTGGGGCTGCCCCACGTTGAAGCCTCCCGGGTCGGCCACACGGGAGAAGTCGGAGAGGGAGAAGCGGTTGTGGTTGCCCGTGCGGTAGGCCCACACCGACCAGACGAACAAGGGGAAGAGGGCTTGGCTGTACTGCCGGAAATAGTCGTCGAAGTCGAAGATGCGGTGGTCGTTGAGGGTCACCGCCACGCACACCTCATGGAGCGCAGGGGCATAACACTGCATGTTCTCGATGGCGTAGGCGTAGGTGTGGAACACGTAGGGACTCTCCACCACCTGCTTCGACTGGGGCGTGCTCCCCTGCATCAGGTAGTCGTAGTCGGCATCGACGCAGGCGATCATGTCCTGCCCCACGCGCCCTTCGGCGAAATTCATCAGCACCGACTTCTTGCCGCGTTCCAGTTTGCGGTGCGACGGCAGCATCACCTCGAAGTAACGGGTGTCGTCCTCGAAGCGTCCGAGCACCGTGCGCCAGAAATAGATGTCGTCGTAGCTCTCCACATAGGCCACGATGCGCCGGCGGGCCTGCTTCGATGCCAGCCGGTTGGCGGCCTCGAAGTAGCGGCTGTTGATATGGTCGGTCAGTCTGCTGCTCATACCGTGATGTCGCTGACTTCCGTCACCTTGTCCATCCATCCGCTCATGATGACGGCCGGCGAGTGGGTGGTGAGAATGATCTGCACGTTCGGGTTGAGTTCCCGGATGAGGTCAATGAGCCGCTTCTGCCACTCGATGTGCAGGGACACCTCGGGCTCGTCCATGAAGAGCACGTAGGGCTGCTGGTCTTCCACCAGCACGGTGAGCAGGATGATGAGCATCTGCTTCTCGCCGCTGGAGAGCTGGTAGGGCAGCAGGGTCTCGCCAATCTGCGTGAAGCGTATCTCGTTCTCCGTGCGCACCATCTTCTTGCCGGTCTCGGCGAAGAGCTCGTCGACGGTGTCCTGGAAGCGTTTCTTGGAGGCCGAGAGCTGTTGTGCCGCCTCGGTGTCGCCCCGTTGCAACGCCTCGATGATGCGGTTCCCGATGTTCACCTGATAGTCCAGGTACTTGCGCTGCAGACGGTAGAGCTGTAGGTCGAGCAGGGAACCGCCTCCCGCACCGGCCAGCACCGAGAGGGCCTGGTGCACGAAGCCGTCGCCCTCCGAGAGGGTCTTCGAGAGGTTGCTGTCGAGGGAACGAATCACGTCGAAGCGCACATGGGTGGCATCCTCGGGAACGGTGGTCAGGTGCACTCCCTTCAACAGGTGGTTGACGATGTCGCCGTTGGTCTCCACGCTCCTCACCACCTTGTTGAGGATGGTCGACTTGCCCACGCCGTTGATGCCGCTGAGCACGTTCACCTTCGGGTCCAGGTTCCACACGATGTGTTTCTTGCCGCTCCACAGGGCGTCGATTTCTATTTTCCGGATATAGTCCGCATATTTCTGCATGGTGTCCACGATTTGTTCCCGGACAAAGGTACAAAAGAAAACTTGATGTCGGCAAGAAAAATCGCCGATTTTAGTTTATTTTATCTTTTCCGCTTCCTTTTTCCCGAAGATTGTGCTATTTTTGCCGCATGAAAACGAATAGAGCCCTTATAGCCCATCTCGCCATGTTTGGAGCCTGCGCCGGATGGGGACTGATGTCGCCGGTAGGCAAGGATGCCATGCTCCATGGCTTTGACGGTATCACGATGGTCACCTTCCGCGTGGCGGGGGCGTGCCTGCTGTTCTGGATGGCCTCCCTCTTCACACCGAAGGAACGGGTGCCCTGGCGCGACCGGCTGATGTTCATCGGGGCGGCACTGACCGGACTGCTCTTCAACCAGTGTTGCTTCACCATCGGACTGAGCATCACCTCACCCGTCAATGCCAGCATCGTCACCACGTCGATGCCCATCTTCGCCATGATTCTGGCGGCACTCATCCTGCACGAGCCGATTACGGGGAAGAAGGCCGTCGGCGTACTGATGGGATGTAGCGGTGCCTTGATTCTGATCCTGAGCTCGGCGGCCCATGCCGATGCGCGGGTGGGCGACATCCGCGGCGACCTGCTGTGTCTCTTTGCCCAGTTCTCGTTCGCGCTCTACCTGTCGCTCTTCAATCCGCTCATCAAGCGGTACAACGTGTTCACGGTCAATAAATATATGTTCACATGGGCGCTGCTGCTCCTCCTGCCGTTTGTCTCGTCTCATGTCTATGGCGTGGTCAGCCGCCCGATTCCGCCCGTGACGTGGTTCGAGGTGTTCTATGTGGTGGTGATAGGCACGTTCCTCTGCTACATCCTGACCATGATAGGACAGCGCACGCTGCGCCCCACCGTGGTGTCGGTATATAACTATGTGCAACCCATCGTGGCGGTGGCGGCCTCACTGGTCATGGGACTCTGCACCATGAAGCTGACCCACATCCTGGCCGTGGTGCTGGTATTCAGCGGCGTGTGGCTCGTGGTCAAGTCGAAGTCGCGCCGGGATATGGAACTGGAACGGAAGAAGTCCGCGCAAGGTCATTAGAGACCTGGCACGGACTTCCTGTAATATCGCATTGTCGCGTCACTCCGACAGCATCGTCACCTCGATGCGGTGGTCTTGCCGGATCAGTTCCTTGGCCAGCTGCCGAAGGTCGTCGGCGGTCATGTCGTCCACCATTTTCTTGTAGTCTTTGTCAAAGTCGGCCTCGTCGTCGAGCTGGTGCCAGATGACGTAGCTCCAGTAGTCGTTGGTGATGGCCATCTGGTCGTACTGCTTGCGCAGGTATTGCTTCACCTTGTCCAGACTGCTGGCCACGGGGCCGTGGTCGGCCAGGTGGCGGAGCTGCTGGTAGACGATGGGGTTGAGCTCGCCGTAGCGCGTGGGGTCACTCTTGTAGGAGATGCGCACCACGGTGTTGGGGCGGTCGTCCTTTTCGAGCGAGAAGCTGACACCCAC
This sequence comes from Oscillibacter sp. MSJ-31, assembly GCA_963651005.1. GTDB lineage: Bacteria > Bacteroidota > Bacteroidia > Bacteroidales > Bacteroidaceae > Prevotella. The sequence goes on along the minus strand of CAVJNH010000057.1, from coordinate 8,898 downwards.
GCCGTAGGTGCCGCCCTTTTCCTCACGCACGGAGTCGGTATAGGCAATCTGGAGCACGCGGGTCAGCATGTCGAGGGCGAGATCGGTCTTGGGCGAGAAGGGCAGGTTGGCCGAGTAGAACACGCTCACGTTGGCCAGCGGCGTGGCCTGCTTGTGGGCGAACTTCACCACTTCGTTCTTCTCCACGATGTGGGCGACGTTGCTCTTGTTGCTTTTCTCCTGCTTGTGGGTGGCAGGGAGCGTGGCCAGATACTGGCAGATCAGCGGGCGCAGCACGTCCAGGTCGATCTTGCCGATGAAGACGGCCTTGAAGTTGCTGGCATCGCTGAACCGCTCGCGGTAGATCTGCAGGATGCGCCCGTAGTCGGCCTTTTCCGCCACCTCCTTCGTCACCGGAGCCACACGGGGATTGTGGCCGTAGACGGTGGCGGTGATGGAGTCGTTGTAGACGACCTTCGAACTGGCATTGCGGTTTTTCAGCATCGAGAGGTTGCGGCTCATCATGCTCTGGAACGCCACGCTGTCCTTGTGCGGGGCGGTGAAGTAGAGGTGGGCCAACTGGAGCATCGTCTCCAGGTCCTTGACCGACGAGGTGCCTGTGATGCGCTGTCCCTCACTGCTGATGGACGGGGCGATCTTCAGCGACTTGCCTGCCAACGCCTTGCGGAGACGGGTGGCGGAGAAATCGCCCACACCGGCTTCCGTGACGGCACTGGTGAGGAAGGCGAAGTTGGGGATGTCTTCGTTGCCGTAGACGGACGTGCCGCCCTCACCCCGCATACTCATCGTAATCTGGTCGGCCTGGTAGTCGGTCGGTTTCACATAGACCTTCATGCCGTTGCTCAGCGTGAACTCCGTCACGCCGAACAGGCCGAACGGCTGCTCGGAGACAATCGTGCCGGGGGTGGGCAGGACGGACATCAGCGTCTGGGGCACTTCCTCTTCCCGGTAGGCGTCGTAGTGCTGCTGCTGGGCGGCCAGCACGGTGCGTTCGATCTCGGCCTCCGAGGGCACCGTGAAGCCTTCCTTGTCGGGACCGTACATCACGAACACTTGGTTGCGGTCGGTGATGAGGTCGCCCACCTTGCCGTTCACCTCACTGAGGGTCACCTCGCCGTCAAACTGCTTCACCAACTGGAGGGTGTAGGCAGGGGTCAGGATGGGTTCCCACTCCAGGAAGTGGTCCACACACTGGTTCACATAGTGGGAGTTCCGGTAGTCTTTTTCCATCTTCAACTGCCGCTCGGCGGCGTTGAGGTACAGCCGCTTGGCACGCTCCAGCTCGCTCTCGGTGAAACCGTGCTGACGGGCGCGCTCCACCTCGCCCACGGCCACGGCAATGCCGTCCAGCACGTGGTCCTGCTTGCAACTGATGCTGAGGCTGAAGGCATCCTTGGTGCGCGAGACGAAGAAACTGCCGTTCTTCACCGTCGCACTCATGAAGGGTGGTTCGGCGGCCTGCTTCTTCTCCGTGAGGCGACCGTTGATCATGTAGGTGATGAGGCCGCTGACATAGTCGTCGCGCTGATATTGCACGGTGTTCTTCGCACTGTCGGGGGTGGCCTCGCCCTTCATGTAAAGGTGGCCGAGGATGATGGGCTGCTCCTTGTCCTTCTCCACGGCAACGATCATTTTGTCGTTGTCGCCGACGGGGTAGTAGATGCGCTCGGCAGGGTGCTTGTGGGCCTTGATCTTGCCGAAGAGCTTCTGGATTTTCCGTTCCATCCAGTCCACGTCGACATCGCCAACGACGATGATGGCCTGCAGGTCGGGGCGGTACCACTTCTCGTAGTAGTCGCGCAGGTCCTTGTAGGCGAAGTGGTCCACGATGTCCATGTTGCCGATGGGCAGACAGTCTTCATACTTGCTGCCCTTGTAGATCTTGGGGATGACGTTTTCGATCATGCGCTGCAGGGCCATGCCCGTGCGGCGGCTGCGCCACTCTTCGTGGATCACGCCGCGCTCCTTGTCGATTTCCTGGTCTTCCAGCAGGATGTACTGGCTCCAGTCGTTGAGCACCAGCAGACAGGAGTCGACGATGCCCTCGCGCTTGAGGGGGACGGCTCCGATGTGGTAGACGGTCTGGTCCACGGAGGTGTAGGCGTTGAGGTTGGCACCGAACTTCACACCGATGGTCTCGCACCAGGGCACGATGCCGAGGCGCTTGCCCTTGCCGGGGAAGTGTTTCGTGCCGTTGAACGCCATGTGCTCCAGGAAATGGGCGAGACCGCGCTGGCGCGGCTCCTCCAGGATGGAACCCACACGCTGGGCGATGTAGAAGTCGGCGAGGCCGGCTTCCTTGGCGTTATGGCGGATGTAGTAGGTCAGTCCGTTCTTCAGCTTGCCCTGCCGCACGGCAGCGTCCTGCTCCACGGTCTGGGCCGGGAGGGAGACGGAAATCAGGGCGAGAAGGAACAGGCAGAGGGTTTGTTTCTTCATATCGTTTGCTTTTTGGTTTTACTTTGGAAACCGGTTATTGCTGCAGGAAACTGGCGGTGGCTCCCATCTCGAAGTCGTTGCTGGAGTTGTTGGTGTCCACCCACTTGCCGTCGGCCTTCTTGCGGATGACGGACTTGCCGTAGCGGGCCTTGTCGGCACCGGTGGCTGCCACGTAGGCGTAGCCGGCATCGAGGGCTGACGAAACGAGGTTCCACTGCCATGCACTGCTCGGGGCGAGGTTGACGGCATCGAGAATCCAGGAGTTGGCTACCTTGTAGCACTTGGTGGTCATCTCCTTGCCAGTGACGGCGGTGTATTTTGCTTCATAGTAGTTGTCGGCCAAGTAGCTGTCCTTGTCCTGGCGCATCCGGGCGATGGCATAGGACTTGGTGCCTTGGTTGTTCAGGATGAAGTACGAGTTGGAGTAGCAATACCATTTGTCGAGGTTCGGCACGTCGGGGTTGTCGGTGTCCTGCTGCGAGGCGACGGAGCTTTCGTCGTAGAACTCGAAGTCGGCATCGTTCAGGTCGAACGAGTTGGCATTGGCCTCGGTGTGGTTCGTGGCGTTGACGGCCAGAATCAATGAGGCTCCCGGTGCTACGGACACACTCGTGCCTGTGCCGGGGATCATGTAAATGGCCTGCACGGACATGGCCTCCGACAGCATATCCGGGGTGTAGTCGCGCTTGATGGTGGAGAGGAAGGCGGCCTCCACGAAGGCGATGCTGTCGGCATAGAGCGTCACGTCGGAGTTGTTGGAGAGGATGACGTACTGGTCTTTCGTGTATTGCTTCCCTTGGGGGGTCTGTGTCCCGGCGAAGAAGATCTCCGAGATGACGAAGCCGCCCTTCGCGTCGAAGGTGTTGACGGCGAGCTTGACCTCGGCACTGCCGGTCTTCACGGTCACGTTGTCGCTCTGCTGGTCTACCTTGGCCGTGCCGGCCACACCGTCCTTGGTGAAGGTCAGGTGGCCCTTGACGGCTACGTTGTAGGTGCCTTCGGGGAGGTCGCCCACCGGGGCGGTGAAGGTGCCGTTGTTGTCGGTGAACTGGGTCACGGTGTACACCGTGTTGGTCTGCACGTCGGTGAAGGTGGCCTCGGCGTCGCTGAACTGGAGGTGGTCCAGACCCAGCGGCATCTCTACGCTGAGGGTGGTGGGTACGTACACGGTGTCGTCGGTGGAATCACAGGCCGTGAACACCAGGGCTGCGAGCATCAGGATGCCCGTCAAAAGTTTCTTTTTCATGTTCTTTTCCATTTTTTAGTGATTGCTATTTGTTCTTTCTTGTCTTGCTTGCTTGTCAGAAGGTCACACCGGCGGTCAGCTGCACGCGGGTCTGCCACGCGCCGGCAGAGCAGCGCACGGCACCGCCCGCCACTTCGGCAAAGAGGCCCAGCGGCGAGGCTTCCGGGTGGTAGTCGCCCCGCACCGTCACGTTCGCCGCCGTGTAACTGGCTTTGGCGAAGCGGTAGGTGCGGTTGACCATGTCGGTAAACGCGGCGGTCATGTTGGCATACGGCATCGTGATGCCGTCGCTCACCCGCAGATAGTGGCTGGCATCGGCGCGCAGGGTGAGGGCCGTCCGGCGCGACACCTCCCGGCTCCATTCGCCCTGCAGCGTGGCGTAGACGTGGGCACGGTCAATCTTGCGCTCCGGGTAGACGTAACGTTCCCGGCGGCTGCGGTAGCCGGTCTGCAGGCCGAGGGTCCACACCCGACTGCCGTCCGCCACGCCGTACATCGCACCGATGGAGGCATCGGCCTGCCGGTCTTTGTAGAGGGTCAGCGTACCGATGACGGGGTAGTACTGCGAGTCGGACTTCCCGGTGATGTTCTCGTCGCCGCTGCGCCGTGTCAGGGTAAGACTGGCGTAGAGGGCCCGGCGGCGCGGGCCGTCCTGCTTCCAACCGGCGGTGGCCTCCGCCGTGTTGTAGATAAGGCGCGAGAGGGGTACGGCGTTCGCACTGGTCAGTTGGCGTTCGTAGCTGCTGCTCCCCACGGCGAGGTGGGCATAGGTGCCGTGGCCGTGGGTCGGGTCGGCATCCAGCGTCAGGTGGAGGCCGCCGCCCCGGTAGGCCAGCTCGGTCTGTTCGCCGGCAAAGCGGCTGTACTCGGTGCCGAGTCCCGTCATGTGGTATTCGGGAATCTTTCCCAACTCGTTGTAGAAGTCGACGCTGTTGGTCTGCTTGTAGAGGCTGCCGCTGACGGCGGCACCCCACCGGTAGCCGGCGGCTTCGATGGCCGCGCCGCCACGTAGGGTGAGTTCCGTCACGATGCCGCGCATACGGGGGTCGCGGTCGCGGTATTCATGGTCGGCGCGGAGGGTCATCTCTCCGCCCACGAGGAGACGGTGCCATCGGGTGGCGTACCCGCCGGAGAAGGCGTAACGCTCGCGGTGGGTGTCGCCGCCCAGCGTGTCGGCCATGACGTAGGGGGCAAGGAGGGCGTAGTCGGAGGTGGAGTTCCAGCGGATGTGGTGCTGCTGTCCGGTGGTGTAGGAGGCGGCACCCCATGCGGCGGTCTGTTCGCTCATGCGGAGGTAGCTGCTCACGGCGAGGGAACCCAGCGCGTGGCCGTCGCCTTGCTCCTGCACGAAGGCTTGCGTCTGCCGGCTGTAGTCGTAGGTGAGGGCCATCTCGGAGTAGGAACGGCCATAGGCCATGCCGTGGAGTGCGGGGTTGCGGCGCAGGGCGGCCGACAGTGTGTTCCACAGGGACTGGTGTTCCACGCGCGCCGTGTCGCGGGGCGTGGCGGTGGCTTCGTGGACGATGCACAGGAGAATCATGACCGCTCCTGCTCCTTTGTTCCGTATCTTCTCTATAGCCATACGATGTCCAGTGTTGCGGTGTTTTGGTGTGCTTGCTCCAGGGCCAGGTAGTCGGCAGCGCAGCGGAACTGCCGCACGGCGGTCGTGCCGCTGCTGTCGCGGTATTGTATGGATCCTTCCACCAGCACGGCGTAGGCTCCCCGGAGCACCTGTACCTGTGCCGTGTTGCCGATGAAGTCGGCGGCGGTGACCACCTGCCGGGTGTTGAGGTTGGTGAGGGTCACCGTGCCCTGCACCCGTTCCACGGTAATGCCGTCGCCGGCCTGCAGCGTGAGGACGGCGGTGGTGAACAGGTCGTCTTCCTCCTGGTGGCAGGCACTGATCGTCAGTCCGGCCGTCAGGAGGCACAGGGTGAGTATCGTTGTACGTATCGTTTTCATAGCTTCACGTTCGTTTCAAGTCCGAAATAAGGGGTCACGTTCCGACGTATGGTCACGCCGTTGCTCTCGTAGGCGGGACTGTAGTCGAGCAGTTTGTTGCAGAACAGGGCGACGGTCATGTGGTCGCCGAAGAGTTTCTTGGTCACCTTGAAGTTGACGTTCATCGAGAACGGCACCCGGTACTTGGCGAAATTGCTGGCCGTGTAGTTGCGCACGAGGTAGCGCAGGTAGGTGTCGTCGGCATCCTCGGCCTGCCAAGGGTGCATCTCGCCGTTGCCGTCCATGTAGCTCACGGGGTAGTTGCTGGTCTCGGCGGTCTGCCGCAGGGTGTACCACAGGCACTGGGCGGAGACCGAGAAGCCGAGACGGAGCTTGGGGACATCGGTGTCGGCGGTGAAGTTGGTGTTCAGCATCTGGTTCTTGCTGCCGCCGTTCTGGTCGTAGTAGCCCACATACTGTATCTGCTTGCCGGCCATCACCGCACTCGGGCGGTAGGGTTCCACCAGGGAGTTGCGGTAGATGGTGTAGAACCATGCTCCGTTGATGGTCAGACGGGTCATGATGCGCGGGAAACGCGGGGTGGAGAGGGTGTATTCCACACCTTGCTTTAGGGTCTGGCTGCCGTTGGTGTACTGGCTGTAGCCGCGCAGGTCGGTGGTCTGCTCGTAGGGCAGGGTCTCCAGCGAGGGTGGGGCGGTGAGGGTGGCGGCATCCACCGCCGAGGCATCGTATTTCTTGTAGGAATAGGGGGCGTAGTGGGTCTGGCTCCGGAAACCGGAGGTCATGTTCTCGCGGAAATAGGTCACGGAGAGGCGGTTGCCGCCGATGCTGAGGTCGGCGGTCACCTCCCATTTGAGGTTACGCGCCGGCTGGAGGTCCAGGTTGGTGGGGTCTATGGCGTAGGTCATCACGTGGATGCGGCGACAGGCGGCATCGGCATGGTAGTAGTTGAGTTGGACGAGGTCCATGTAGACGGGGTCGGGGAAGAGCTGGCTCATGGTGGGCATCTTGGTATGCTCGCCCACGCCGCCCGAGAGGCGCACGAAGCCGGTCTGTCCGGCCACGCGGAACGGGGGGAGGGTCCATCCTGCGTTGACGCGCGGGTCGAGGTACACCTTGCCGTGCATCCGGTAGCTGTCGGGCAGGCGGATCATCTGCACGGCGCGGAGACCGGCGGTCACCTCCAACTTGCTGCCGCCGACCGAGGCGGCAAGGTGCTCCTCGGCGAAGAGTCCCCACTGCCGGTTGGCCGGGATGTCGGAGAGCGGACGCTGGCGCAGGGTGGCTGAGGTGGGGTAGAGCGGACGGGTGGCATCGAAGACCTGTCCCTTGCCGTAGTTCTTGTCCAGGTTCCAGTCGGTGCCCACCAGCAGACGGTTGGACACGCGCTGCGAGGGTATCCGGAACTTGGCGGTCAGCTTGGCGAAGACGTTGAAGGGGCGGCCGTCCACATCCTGCGAGGCCACGTAGGTGTAGGGCAGGATGATGCCGTCGCTCTCGCCGGTCGTGGTGGCCGTGACGGCGGCCACGAGTTGGGAGAGCTGCACGAGCTTGGTGCGCTCCACGAGGTCGTACTCGTAGGAGGTGGAGACTGTGGCGTCGAGCGATCGGAACCACTGCCGCTTGTTCCGGGCGGTCACGCTCAGCTTGGCGTTGAGGGCGTAGCGGTTGTATTGCGACGTGTAGGTGTCCACGGCCTGGCTGTTGAGGTCGGGGTCGGTCTTGTCGTTGTCGAAGGAACCGGTGTAGTCGAGGTTGGTGCGGAGGCTCATGTCATACGCTCCGATGGTCCATGCCTTGGAGAAGCGGGCCGAGAGACCGAGTCGCTTGTAGTTCTCCAGTCGGTTGCGTGGGTCGGCCTTGGCGTCGAGCCAGTCGGCACTGAGGTTGAGGGTCATGCGGCGCGGCTTCCATTCGAAGCCCTTGGCCAGATAGAAGAGCTTGCTGCCCATGTCGGCCTTGAGGCGGGCTTCCCACTGGTTGCCGCCGCGCTTGCGCTCGATTTTCACCAGTCCGCTCGTCAGGTCGCCGTATTCCACCGACGGGATGCCGCGCACCACCTCGACGTGCTCGATGTCGTCGGTGGAGATGGAACGCATGTCGACACCGGCGTTGACGAAGCTCCGCCCTTCGGTGCCGGTCTCCCAGGCACCCTTCACCTCCTGGAAGTTGCCGTTGGTGCTGACGGGTGCACCGTCAATCATGAACGAGGTGCCCAGGGAGGTGGTGCTGTAGGAACTGGCGGTGCCGGTCTCGCGGAGGCGGATGGTGTTGGGGGCGTTGAGCGTAGGGTCTTGGGAACGGCCTCCGGGCAGCAGCTCAAGGAGGTCGGCGAAGCTGGAGGGCTGGAGGTGCTCCATGGCCTGCTTCCCGATGACGGAGGCGGCGGAGAGGCCGCGCGACTCCTGTGCCGTCACCACCACCTCGCCGAGCGCGGAGGCATCCGGTTGCAGACGGTAGACGGCTTGGTTGCCGAGCGTAGTGGTCAGCGTCTTGTAGCCGATGCAGGTGATGCGGATCTGCCGGGGTTTGCCCGCAGGGACGGAGAGTCGGAACACGCCGTCAATGCCGGTCACGGCGACGGCTTCCCTGCTGTCCGCCAGACTCACCGTCGCACCGGCGACGGGTTCTTGCGTCTTGCCGTCGGTCACCTTGCCCACAACCGTCTGGGCCACGGCAACCATCGCGGCAAGCCATGCCATCAGCGTCATTCGTAGTCGTTTCGTCATCGCCTTGTTGCTTGCAGCACTACCCCTGCTGCCTGTTGGTCTATATACTCTGCTTTTTCAACCGTGCAAAGGTATACAGTTTCCAAGGCTCCGACAATACCTAAAAATAGGTATCTTTATTTGGAGTCAAAGTAACGGTCAATGTCCTCATGACTGCTCAGACTGATGGTCTTGCCATCCCGGTACTCCTGCCGGGCTGTCTCAATCCTCTCGGCCAGTTCCGGCGTGATGGTCTGGTCGCTGTCCTGGACAGGGACGATTGCGTAGAGCTGCTGTCTCCGGCGGATGAACACATGTTCACCGGCATCAACCCAGTCCAAGGATGTGGCCATCTGGCTCCTGAAATCTCTTACTGTCAACTGTGTCATAACGCTCTGTTGTTTGGTTTCGGGTGTAAAGGTAGTGTTTTTCCTCCGAACTTCCAAGTAAAAGCGTACCAAAATGGTGTATTCCGGAAAAATGTTGGCTCATCCGTTAAATGCGTACACGCTTGTCGTGTAGAGCGTATAGCTTTAGTGTGAA
>CAVJNH010000056.1:0-18062 GCA_963651005.1 Oscillibacter sp. MSJ-31 | reverse complement strand
CTTATGTGCGCCCCTATGCACCCGGTATCGTAAGCGTAAAAATGGGGGATAAAAAATCACTCGAGTGATTTGATCGATTCACTCGAGTGATTTGATCGATTCACTCGAGTGAAATGATTGAGGGACCCGAGTGCCCTTTTTCGGCCAGTCGTAGGCATCGGACGGTTTGTAAGAAATTCTGAGTTTACGGCACATGGTGGCGATGTTCCTGACAAGGGTGCTTACGTGGACACTGGCGAAAAACCGGCGATGAAGTGTTGGTGTTTTCAGAAAATATTTGTACCTTTGCATTGTTGCATTGTCCGAGAGAGGATATTGCCAATAAGGACCATAATCATTTATTAATCCACAATCAATAACTAACAAGTAAAAAAGATGAAAAAACTATTCGTCACATTCGCCTTGCTGTGTATGGCCACGATGGTCATGGCGCAGCCGCAACCTCCCAAAATGCCCGAGAACACGGCTACCTTCAAGGACATCAACTATGCCGGAGACGACTTGGAAGCCCATCGCATGGACATCTATCTGCCGGAGAAGGGGAAAGGCCCCTACAAGGTCATCATCGCCATCTATGGTAGTGCATGGTATGCAAACAATGCCAAACAGTTCGGCTACCTCTCGTTGGGCAAGCCGCTGACGGATGCCGGCTTTGCAGTGGTCAGCATCAACCACCGATCCAGTGGTGATGCGGCGTTCCCCGCACAGATCCATGACGTGAAAGCGGCCATCCGCTTTGTCCGTGCCCACGCCAAGGACTACCAGCTCGACACCTCGTTCATCGGCATCACCGGCTTCTCTTCCGGTGGACATCTTTCGGCCATGGCCGGCGTGACCAACGGCATGAAGAGCCGCACCGTAGGCCACACGACCCTCGACATTGAGGGCACTGTGGGGCATTGCCTGGACCAGTCGAGCAGCGTGGATGCCGTCGTGGACTGGTTCGGCCCTGCGGATATGTCGCGGATGGAGAACTGTGAAACGGTGAAGGATGCGAACTCGCCCGAGGCTGCCCTCATCGGCGGCGCACCGGCTGACAATCCTGACCTGGTGGCCCTCTCCAGCCCCATCACCTATGTCACACCGCAGTGTCCTCCTTTCCTCGTGATTCACGGCGATGCCGACAATGTGGTGCCCTGCTGCCAGAGCGTTTTCTTCTCTGAGGAGCTGAAAAAGGCCGGCGTACTGAAACAGTTCATCACGGTCAGCGGCGGCCAGCACGGCCCGGTGACCTTCAATGACGACACGTTCCGCCAGATGACGGACTTCTTCCTTGGGAAATAACAGTGTTTTTTCGGGAAACAACAAAAACGGGGGAGGCGGTGAGCCTCCCCCGAAAGGTCATGCGCTGACAATCTCTTCCAACGCCTTCCGTTTCTTCTCCTTTGCTTCGTCGGCTGCGTAGCCGATCGGAATCAGCACGGCCACTTCCTCCCGGTCGGCCAGTTCGAAGAGTTGCTTGCAGCGTTCGGTGTCGAAGTTGCAGACCCAACAGGTGGCCAACCCTTGCTCGGTGGCGGCCAGACAGAGGTGTTCCACGGCAATGGCGAGGTCAATGTCGCCATGCCGCTTGCCGTCGGCGCGTACCCATTCCTCGTCGTGCAGGATGGAGGCCACGACGATCACAGGGGCAGTGGTGAACCACCGGTGGCCGTAGCACTGGTTGAGGGCTTCGCGTTCCGCCCCGCCGCTGACGATGCGGAACTTCCACGGTTGACGGTTGACGGCGGAGGGGGCGAGCCGGACACACTCCATGATGTAGTCCAACTTCTCCTGTTCAATACCCGCAGGCTGATAGCGTCTGCAACTGTAACGTTCTTTGACTAAATCCAGAAATTTCATATTATCCAAGTTTTGAGATGAATTTTTCCCTGTCTACGATGAATCTCAGGTGCGTGCCCTCGCCGAGCAGCGTTTCTCCGGCATAGGCCGCCACCTTGAATTCAATTTTCTTGCCGTCCACCCGGGTCACTTCCGCCACGGCGGAGACCTTCTCGCCGACCTTCGACGGCCGCAGGTGGGACGAGGCGATGTGGCCACCCACGGTGGTGCAGCCTTCCGGCAGCTCTCCGGCCACGGCCCGCATGGCGGCATTCTCCATCAAGGCCATCATGGCCGGAGTGGCGAGGACGGGCAGGTCGCCCGACCCGACGGTGCTGGCGGTAACGGCCTCGGTTACGGTCAGCTCACTGGTGTGTTTCATTCCGATTTCTATCATATTCTGTTGTTTTTGGGGTTTGTCTTCATTGTTTTCCGCAGAGTTTGGCGTAGGGGCATACGGCGCATTTCCTGTCGTCGGGGAGCGGGGTGAAGGCTTCCTGCGGATGGAATATCCGGTCGGTCACTTCCTTCAGCTGTCGGTTGAACTCGCCGAGGAACGGCCCTGCGTCGCGGATGGGTTCCTTGCCGAAACAGAGGGTGGGGTCGTAGTCCGCCCCTGCGGCGTGCTGGATGAACAGCAGGGCAGGGCTGACGGGGAGACGCTGCGGATTGACGGACGGTTGCTGCGCCACGATGCTGCTGTAAACGAGCGTCTGGAGGTAATAGCCGCGGTGAGGGTCGCAGTCGGAAAAGATGTCGGCCACGTCGGCTGCCATCTTCATCTTGCCGCCCCCCGTCTTGTAGTCCACCACGCGCAGCCGCTCCTTCGCCGTGTCGCAGTCCACCGCGTCGAGGCGGTCGATGATGCCACCGATTGTGGTGGTGAAGTGCAGGTCTCCGGCATCGACAGGCCAGTCGCAGACCACCTCGCCCTCCAGCTTGTAGACCTCGAAGGGGGCTTGCCGGCGGTCGATGTCCAGCAGCTGGCGCACGTAGTGGATGATGACCTCGCGGTTGATGAGTTGCAGGCCGCTGTAGGAGGCGTTGGGGAGCTGGTGGCGGAAGGCTTCGTCGACGGCCTGTGCCACGGCGGTCTTCGATTTCAATAGCTGTTCAATCTGAGCCTTCTCGATGCGCCGTCCGTGTGCGGTGAGCTGTTCGTAGAGGCGTTGTGCCGCCTCGTGGAACACGATGCCGAAGAGACGGTCGTCAATCTGCAGATCATCGTCCGGCTCGCGAATGTCCGACACATAGCGGTAGAAGAATTTCAAGGGGCAGGAACGGTAGCTGTTGATGGCGGTCGGCGTGAGCAGGGCCTTATGCGTGTCGGTCTGCTTGGCGAAACGCTGCAGGAGAATCTGCATGATTTCCGGGGTCTTGGCCACGGGTTGCGGCTGCCGTCGGCGCGTGTCCTGTCCGGCCTGGAGGTAATAGGGACGGATGGGGTGGGGCGACTCCACCATCAGTTGCACCATGAAGCGGCTCATCTCCCGGGTATTGCCGTCGTCGGTGCCGTTGTTGTAGACCAGTGTGATGTCCGATGCCCGTTGCAGCAGCCGATGGAAATAGTAGGCATAGATGGCGGTCTTGTGTTCGATGGTGGTCAGTCCGTAGGCTTTCCGCAGGTTCTGTGGGATGAAGGAGCTGTCGTTGATGCCCTTCGGCATGTTGCCCTCGTTGCAGGAGAGCAGTACGACGTGGTCGAAGTCGAGGTTGCGCGATTCGAGGATGCCCATGATCTGTATGCCTTCCGCCGGTTCGCCGTGGAAAGGCACGGACGTGGCCTGTATGAGTTGCCGGAGCAGGCGTTGTAGTGTGGCGGTGTCCACGTGCAGGTCGCCGTCGGCGGCCAGTCCTTTCAGTCGGTTCACCAGCGTGTAGGCCCGGAAGAGCGACTCGGATCGCAGTGCCGCCGCGTCGGTGTCGGTGTCCGCTTGCCGGTTCATGGCCACGGCCACGGTGCGCGTCACCAGACAGAGCCATTCGAGCAGCCCCTGCACGGTGGCGGCTTCCGTCCGTCCGCAACGGTGGAGCAGCTCGTCGGGAATCCACGGACTGTAGGGATGGCGGCGGATGGCCTTGTAGTGGAAGGCCGGCTGTCCGGCGGTCTGCCAGGCCACGAGCAGCGGCAGCAGCGAGGCGATGGGCGTGGTGGCCAGCGGATAGCCGGTGGTGATGTTGACCTTGTCCACGCCGTCGGGGATGCAATGGATGACCATGGGCAGCAGCCGTTCGTCGCAGAGCAGGATGGCGGTGCGCTTCCCGTCGGCTTTGCGCCGGCTGTCGTCCAGCCAGTCGGTGACGTAGTGGGCCTGGATGTTCTCGGTGGCCGCCGACACGAAGCGGATGTCCTTCGGCCGGCTGAACTGCCGGTAGATGTCGCTGCGTGAGGAATCCAGCTCGTTGGGGAAGCGGGACAGGTACTGCGCGATGAAGTAGCCGGCCTCGTGGCCCTTCATGTAATAGTCGTCGAAGTCCCAGTAGAATTTCGCCTTGCCCTCCTGTTGCAGTTGGCGGAAGAGGGACTGTTCCACCGGGTGGAGCAGGTTGAACCCCACGAAGACATAGGTGTCGTGGTCGAGGGTGAGGGTAGCCCGTTCCGCCACGTCCCTGTACATCATGCCCTCGTAGGCCAGCGACTGCCCGGCGAGCCGTTGGCGGAAGCGGTGGTAGATGTCGGCGAAGTGTTGCCAGAGGTTCAGGAAACGCTGTTTCAGTTCCGAGTGGTCGTTGGGGTTGAAGTTGCTGAAGAACTGCCGGATGACGGCCCGCTGTTCGTCGGTCAGATAGCTGAGGTCGTCCAGCTCGTGGAGGTCGCGGATGTTGGCAAACACGCGGTCGGCATCGGCCATGTTCTTGTCGATGTCGTCGAAGTCGGCCAACAGAATCTGCCCCCAACCGAAGAAGTGGTCGAGCGTCTCGTCCGTCCCCGTCACCTCCGTGAAGGTCTTGTGGAGGTCGCTGACCAGTTTGATGGGGTCGGCCACGGTCCACGTGGACTGCGCCCGGAAAAGCTCGCTGATGGTGAGGTAGGCCGGACTCCAGACGGGTTGGCTGGCCAGCCGTGCCAGGTGCTCGTTGAAGAACAGCGAGGCACGCTTGTTGGGAAAGACGAGGGCGGTGCGCGAAAGGTCAAAGCCCTGTTTGGCTACCAGGTCCTCAGCCACGTATTCCAGAAAAGTCTTCATCATACCGTTTCGATTTTGTTCGTATAGACATACCAGAGATAGCCTTCCACCTGACGGTGGCCCATCTGCCGCAGCAGACCCATGTATTCGCAGACCTGGGCGCGGTGTTCGGGCTTGGGCTTTCCGAACTTGAAGTCGACCACCACGAACCGCTGGCCGTCCGTCATCACGCGGTCCGGCCGCCGCTCCACGACGCGCCCTTCCCCGTCCGTGGTCAGGATGGTACATTCGTTGTAGAGAGTCCATCGGGGCGAGAACCAGTCCTTGACGCGCCCGTCCTGCAGCCGCTTGCGCAACATCTCCGTAATCCGTCCGGCGGTCAGTTCCGGGTCGTAGAGCACGCCGTCCTGTTCCAGTTGGCGCAGGGCACGGTCGATGTCGTCGGTGGTGCGGATGGTCGAGAACACGTGGTGCAGCACATTCCCCGTCTTGATGTAGCTGTTGCGGCCTTCCTGCTCCTCGTCGCTTTCGTCGTCGGCTACAAATTCCAGGCTCTTGTTGCTCCGGCGGAACTGGATGTTCTGGCGGAAGGTCTGCATGGAGACGGCCAGCGGCGACGGCGATTGCAGGAACACGTTGGTGCTGCACTGCCGTTCCGTGCGTTTCTGCGTTGCAGATGTGCCGTATGCGAAGACCAAATCGGCCGTTTCGTCGTCCGTTCCGCTGATGTGGCTGCCTTCCAACTGCTCCGCCACTTGTGGCAATACCTGAACCATCTGCGCCGAGCGCGTGCCTCCGGCCTTCCGCTTGCCCGTGACGAAGAGGCTCTTCGAGGCGCGGGTGAAGGCCACATAGAGGATGTTGAGGTTGTCGACGGTCAACTGGAAATGTTCCTCCTCGTAGTCGGCAGCATAGATGCTCTCGCGCATTTTTTTGTTGTAGCCCACCAGTGCCACGGGAAGCCGGTCGAACGGCGGCTCGGACGGCTCGCACCAGAGCGTCGCGTCCATCTCCATCTTCCAGTCGCAGTAGGGGATGATGACGTGGTCGAACTCCAGTCCCTTGCTCTTGTGGATGGTGAGAATCCGGATGCCGTCCACTTGGTCGCTCTGGATGGTCTTCTGGTGGAACTCCTGGTCCCAACGCTCCAGAAAGGCATCCATGCCGGTGCAGTTGTCTGCGGCAAAGTCGTTGAGCAGGTCGAAGAACTTGCAGAGATAGGCACTCTCCCCGGCCAGACGATGCAGGGAGAAGATGTCGTAGAGCCGCTCCACCAGCTCCACCAACGGCAGTTGGCGCAGGGCCTCCGCCCCCTTGGTGAAGGCTTCGGGCAGCATCGCATCGAGGTCGTGGGTGCAGAGCAGTTGGCTCTCTTCCGTCCACGCGGCATCGGCCACGACGTGTTGGCGGTAACGTTTCACCAACTGTGCCCGGGTCAGCCGGTCTTCGGGGCAGAGCAAGAGCCGGAGGGCTTCCACCAGCAGATTGACAGCGGTGGAGAAATCGAGGCGGAAAGCCTCGTCGCTCACCACGTGGACCTCGGGAAGCAGGGTCATGATGAAGTCGGCCATCCCACCGATTACGCCATTGGTGCGGGTGAGGATGGCAATGTCGGACTGACGGCAACCCGATTCGAGCAGTTGGCAGATGCGTTCGGCGGTCAGCTCCAATGTGCGCGAACCATAATCCTCGGCCGGAAGGAGCCGGACCTCGACCTCGCCTTGGCTGACCCGGGTTTCGGGCACCTGTTGGCAAACGTCGCCGTAGGCATGGCGGAGTGCGTCCGCGCCCTCGATTTCCTCTGCGGTGAGGTCTTCCGCCTCCTGATGGGCCAGTGTGGCGAAAAAGGCATTGTTGAAATCGACGATGTTGCGCTCCGACCGGTAGTTGGTCTGCAAGGTTTTCACCTGCATCGTGTCTGCCGGAAACTGCCGCTCGATGTGGTTGAGCAGCCGCCAGTCGCCCGAACGCCAGCGGTAGATGCTCTGTTTCACGTCGCCCACAATCAGGTTGCGCGAGTCGCGGTGGCTCATGCACTCCCGGAGCAGCACCTTGAAGTTCTCCCATTGTATGGACGAGGTGTCCTGGAACTCGTCAATCATCACGTGGCGCAGCTGTGCCCCGATTTTCTCGAAGATGAACGGGGAGTCCGACTCGCCGATGAGGGCGTGGAGCAGGTGCTGGGTGTCGCTGAGCAGCAGGGTATTGGCTTCGTCGTTGATTTGCTTCACCGTCTCTTCGATGCTGTGCAGCAGCCGCAGGTTGTTGATGTGGCGCAGGGTGAGCTGTGCCGAGTTGATGTCGCGCCAGAGGGTCTCGCGGTGGTCGATGACGTGGCGCAGCAGGGGAATCAGCGTCTCTTCGGCCAGCGCGACAATCTCTTCGCGCCTCGGATGTTTCTTCGAGGCCCAGTTTCCGGCATCTTCCAGACACGCCAAAGCCCGCTTCCCGACAATCGTCTCGTCGTATTTCCCCTTGCCGAGGCTGATGAACAGGCCGGCCACGCCCGACTTCCCGTAGTTCAGGTCGTCGATGGTGAGGTTGTGGTCGTCGAGGGTCTCGAAAAACGTGTCGGTTGCCTGCTTGAAACGGGCTTCCGACTGCCGGGCCAGCAGGCGCAGTTGCTTGACGTAATCCTCGAAGAAATGCTCCTGCTGCACCACCGCTTCGAGGGCTGCGCGGTGGGTCTTGTATTCGTTGCGGAAGATGGTGCATCCGAAATGCTTGATTTCATGGATGAGGGAACTCTTGCGGGCATCGTTGTTGCTCCAGCCCTTGTCGTCGTTGATGTTCTCCATGACGTAGCCCAACAGCCATTGGAGCATGGGGTCACTGGTCTTCAGGTTCTCGATGAGGAGGTCTACGGCCAGCGATTCCACCTGCGGCCCGTTGATGCCCACCTGGAGGTTGGCGGTCAGGTTGAGTTCGCGTGCGAGGTTGCGCAACACGCTTTGGAAGAAGGCATCGATGGTCTGCACGCGGAACTGGTGGTAGTTGTGGATGAGCAGGCGGAGGGCTTCTCCGGCACGCTGCCGGACCATTTCCGCGCCCAGTCCCGTCTCGGCCTGTACCTTCTCCGCATAGCCGCTGGAGTCGGGCAGTCCGTTCCAGATGCCGTAGAGCTGGCTGAGGATGCGGTGTTTCATCTCCTCGGTGGCCTTGTTGGTGAAGGTCACGGCAAGGATGCTGCGGTAGTTGAGCGGATTGACCACCAGCAGTTTGATGTATTCTGTGGCCAGCGTAAAGGTCTTTCCGCTGCCTGCACTGGCCTTGTAGACGGTCAGCGATTGGAGGGCGTATGTTGTGTCTGTTACCATTTCCGGAAGAGTTCAAAGGTGAATTTACAGCCGACTTCCTGATATTGCGTTTTCAGGAAGCTGGCAAACAGCCCGATGGAGATGAAACGGGTGGTGAAGCCGTAGCCGATTTCCGTGTACGGGCGGGTGTGTTCGATGGACAGGGTGCTGAGGTAGATGCGCTCGGTCTCGACGTAATGTCCCAGCACCGGAATCCACGACAGCAGCAGCAGCGGCGACTCATAGGAGACGTGGCCGCGGAGGTAGTATTCCGAAGCATTGTACCAGTCGCGGGAGAGCAGTTGGAACTGCCCCGTCCAGTCGTCGTCCCAGCCGTTGGGGAGGTTCTCGTCGCGGAAGTTGGCGTAGTCCACGAAGTAGCTGGTCTTCTGGTTCGTGTAGAAGCCGCCGCCTATCCGGACGTTGAGCAGGCGCATACAGTCCATCCGCTTCTGATAGCTGGCGTCAAACTCCCACCGCTCGTATTCCAGATTGGAGCGTAGCACATTGCGGAAGCTGCGCTCGTAGTTGGCGGTCAGCACCGGGCCTTGCTTCCAGGGCATGAACTGGAGGGTCAGCAGGGGAGAGAAGCTGCGGTAGACCACGGGGTGTCCGGCCTCCTGCATCATCTTCCTGTTGACGGCTGTGCGTTGGTGGTAGACAAGTCCGGCAGTCACTTCGAGCCAGTCCGTCAGTGCGACGTTGTTGACCATCCTCATATAGTTGTCGTTGAAATATTGCAGGTCGTTCAGGGAGTCCGTCCGTTCCGTCCGGAGTCCGTTGCCGATCTGGTCGAAGATGGCGGAGTTGGTGATTCGGTTGCCGTTGGCCCATGTCACTTCCGCGTAGCCGTTGCGCTTGGGGTTGTAGGTCATGCGGAGTGGGGCGGTGAAGTAGAACTGCTTGATTTTGAAGTTGTAGCCCAGCCGCGGCGTGAACGTCAGATAGCGGTGGGTGTTCCAGAGGTAGTTCAGGCTGATTTTCAGCTTGTAGGCCAGGCCGCGGCTCTGGCTGTAACTCATGTAGAGCGGATTGAAGAGGGGCGAGGTCTTGAGGCTGGCTCCGCCGGCGTTGAGCCGGATGCTGTTGACGAGCTGGTTGCCGATGACGTTCACCGCCCATTCCTTCACCTTGTTGTGGCGCACGGAGTCCGCGGCGGTGCTGTCGGCACGGGTCCGGAGACTGTCGTAGTGGGCGTAGATTTCCCGTTCCTGTGGGGTCAGCGGTGCGGCGCGTAGGGAGTCCATGAGCTGCGGGTCTGTCCGGTTGTCGATGGAGTCGGCCACCTCCGTGGGGACGTGGTACGTGGCCAGGAACCGCGCGTCGATGCTGTTGCCCAGAAAGCCCAGATGCGCCTCGGTGGAACACCATTGGGGCAGGCGTTTCCCGCTCGTCTCCTCACCGGGAATCACCTGGACGCGGAAGGCAATCATGTCGTACTCGCCCTGCAGCGTCGCGAGATGGATGCGTCCCGTCCGCCGGTCGACGAGGGCGTTGCCGCTGACCAGTTGCGTGTTGCCCAGCCTTGGGCGGAAGTCTATCTGATACATATCATTGGACACGTGGCGCGAGGAGAAACGGTAGAACTTCCGGTTGCTGCGGTGGAACGGCGACAGCAGGTGCTGGCGGTAGATGGTGCGGCCATAGAGGTCGGGCGTCAGATACTCCAGTGCGGTGGGCATCACGCTACGGTTGCGCGGTACCGTGCCGCTCAACACCTGGCGTTTCAGCCGGAGATGGCCGCCGTGCTCCATCTGCACTTTGCCGAACACCTCCCCGATGTACCGGTGTTCGCCCTTGGCCACCGCATACATGCTCGGCACCAGGAACAGGACGGGGTTCCTGCGCTTGGCATCAATGACGTAGCGGACGTAGGTGGTGGCCGTGGAGTCCTGGAAAAAGCCGGGCTGACGGCTGCCGTATAGCCACACGTTCCGGAGCAGGAGCGAGTCGGACGCGCTCCTCCCATAAACAAAGATGCCGGACATGAAAAGCATCATGCCCAGCATCAGTATTTTGGCGGACGGGTGTTTCACGCCTCAAAATTAGTGAAAAATTCCAAGGCTTCCAAACTTTACCCCAAATATTTCATCAATATCTTGGCGTTTCCGGACTCGCGGAGCTTTGTGATGCTCTTCTCGCGGATTTGGCGGACGCGCTCGCGGGTCAGTCCCAGCTGGTCGCCGATCTCCTCAAGACCCTTCTCGTGGCAGCCGATGCCGAAGCATTGGCTGATGATGGTAATCTCGCGCTCCTTCAGCACCTTCTTCAGTACGGCATTGAGTTCCTGCGCCATCGACTCGTGGTCCACGTAGCGGTCGGTACGGGAATCCTCTCCGCCTGCCATCACGTCCAACATACAATTGTCCTCGCCCTCCTGGAACGGTGCGTCGATGCTCACATGGTGGCCGTCGGCCATCAGGCTCTGCCCGATCTTCTCCTCGTCCAGATTGGTGGCGTCGCTCAGTTCGGCAACGGACGGGTGGCGCTGGTGCTCCTGCTCGAACTTGTTGATTTCGTGGGTAATCTTGTTCAGACTGCCCACCTGGTTCAGGGGCAGGCGGACGATACGGCTCTGCTCGGCAATGGCCTGAAGGATAGACTGGCGAATCCACCACACGGCGTAGGAGATGAACTTGAAGCCGCGGGTCTCGTCGAATTTCTGAGCCGCCTTGATCAGACCGATGTTCCCCTCGTCAATCAGGTCGGTCAGGGTCAGCCCCTGATGCTGATACTGCTTGGCTACGGAAACCACGAAACGCAGATTGGCGGTGACCAGCTTGTCTTTGGCGCGCTCGCCCTCCGGTCCGCCTTTGCGGATCTTCTGGGCCAGTTCAATTTCCTCGTCAACGCTAATCAGCGGTGCGCGTCCGATTTCCACCAGATATTTGTCCAGTGCTTCGCTCGAACGGTTCGTGATGCTCTTCTGAATCTTAAGTTGTCTCATTCTTCTTTACCTTCTCTTTTGCTTAACCTCTTGAAAATCAGACGGGTGTGTAAAAATCCCCGGAAAATTTCTGCAAAGTTACACAAAAAATCAATAAGTTGTATGTTTCCGGCCTCACTTTTTTGCTTAAAAAACATTAACGGCGGTTTTCTTCGGGGCGTAAGCAAGCCACTTTTGAGGCGGAAGTCTGTTACTTTTGGGGTGGAAGTCTGTTACTTTTGGGGTGGAAGTCCGTTACTTTTGAGGCGTAAGCAAGTCACTTTGCAGGGTCGTCGCTGTTGCTTTTTGCAGAAAAACGGGATAGAATTTGGGCGTTTGAAATATAATATGTACTTTTGCAAACAGAATATCAACAGCAAAATCAACAAAATTACTAAAACAAATGGCAAAAATCGTAACATTGGGCGAAATCATGCTTCGCCTCTCTCCCAACGGCAACGACCGTTTCATCCAGAGTGAATCTTTCCGCATCATCCCCGGCGGTGGTGAGGCCAATGTGGCTATTTCCGTGGCCAACTACGGCCATGATGCCTATTTCGTCAGCAAACTGCCGAAGCACGAAATCGGACAGATTGCAGTGAATGCCCTGCGCCGCTACGGCGTGAACACCGAGTTCGTGGCCCGAGGCGGCAACCGTGTCGGCCTCTACTATGCCGAGACCGGTGCGTCGATGCGCCCCTCCAAGGTCATCTACGACCGCGCCAACAGTGCCATTGCCGAGGCTGACCCTTCCGACTTCGACTTCGACAAGATTATGGAAGGTGCACAGTGGTTCCACTGGTCGGGCATCACGCCTGCCATTTCCGACAAGGCCGCCGAACTGACGCGCCTGGCCTGCGAGGCCGCCAAGCGTCATGGGGTGACGGTGTCCGTGGACCTGAACTTCCGCAAGAAGCTCTGGACTTCCGAGAAGGCCATTTCCATCATGCGCCCGCTGATGAAGTATGTGGACGTGTGCATCGGCAACGAGGAGGATGCGGAGCTTTGCCTCGGCTTCAAGCCCGATGCCGACGTGGAGGGCGGTAAGACCGACGCTTCCGGCTACGAGACCATCTTCAAGCAGATGAAGGAAACCTTCGGCTTCAAGTATGTGGTGTCGACGCTGCGCGAGTCCTTCTCCGCCACGTTCAACGGCTGGAAAGCCCTGATTTACGACGGCAAGGAGTTCTACCAGTCGAAGCGTTACGAAATCAATCCCATCATCGACCGCGTGGGTGGCGGCGACTCCTTCTCGGGCGGCCTGATCCACGGCCTGCTCACCAAGAAGACCCAGGGCGAAGCCCTTGAGTTTGCCGTGGCAGCCTCGGCATTGAAGCACACCGTCAACGGCGACTTCAACCTCGTGAGCACCGAAGAGGTGGAGGCTTTGGCCGGCGGCAACGCCAACGGACGGGTGCAGCGTTGAATCCCTCAAACCATTCTGACAATAAAACAACAACGATATGAGCAAGTTTGACAAGATAGCCGTTCTGAAGAAAATCGGCGAAACGGGCATGGTTCCCGTGTTCTACAACAAGGACTTTGACGTGTGCAAGAATGTGGTGAAAGCCTGCTACGAGGGCGGTGTGCGCGCCTTCGAGTTTACCAACCGCGGCGATTTCGCCCACGAAATCTTCGGCGAACTCGTGAAGTGGGCCGACAAGGAGTGCCCCGAGCTGGCTCTCGGTGTCGGTTCCGTGGTCGACGCGCCCACGGCCGGGCTTTACCTCCAGTTGGGAGCCAACTTCGTGGTGGGTCCGCTCTTCAACCCCGACATCGCGCCCGTGTGCAACCGCCGCCTCGTGCCCTATTGCCCGGGCTGCATGACCGTCAGCGAGATTGGCAAGGCCCAGGAGCTGGGCTGCGACCTGACCAAGGTATTCCCCGGCGACGTGGTAGGCCCGAAGATGATCAAGGGACTGAAAGCACCGATGCCCTGGGCGAAAATCATGGTGACGGGCGGCGTGGCCCCCGAAGCCGAAAACCTCACGGCGTGGTTCAAGGCCGGCGTCTTCTGCGTGGGAATGGGCTCGAAGCTCTTCCCCTCCGACAAGGTGAAGGCCGGCGACTGGCAGTATGTGACCGACAAGTGCAAGGAAGCACTGGGCTACATCGCCGCCGCCCGTGCATGACGAAGACCCTTTGCCTTGCCCTGCTGTTGCCCCTGACGATGGCCGCGTGTCAGGCTCCGCCGCGTGCCGAGGTGCAGCAGCTCAACGCCAAGGCGTATGAGGCACGCTACCGTTCCGTCGATTCGGTGGAGCACTATGCCCGCGAGGCTTTCCGCCTGGCGCGGCACGACAGCGACGGAAAGGCCGAAGCCCTGAACAATCTGGCCTTTGCCAGCATCGTCCGCATGGATTATGCCAAGGCCGAAAGCCAGTTGTCCGAGGCCGTTGCCTTGACCGACAACCAGATTGAACAACTCGTGGCAGAGGTGCAGCTGATGCGCCTCTGCCAACGTCGTTCCCGCAACCGGGAGTTCTACGAGCACCGGGAACGCGCCCTGAACAGCCTGCGCCGCATCAACGAGGAACGCGCCTCGCTCTCGCCCCGCGACGCCCGGCGCATGGTTTACGCCGAGAGCGAGCTGGCCATCGTCAACGCCACCTATTACTATTACGTGGGACTGGAACGGCAGGCCGCCGAGGCCATCCGCCAAGTCCGCGAAGACGAGGTGCACCGAGACACCGCACAATACCTCAACTACCTCTACAACATCGGTTCCGGAGGGCTCCTCACCGAAGGCCCGCCCGAAGCCATTGCCAGCGAAGAGGCCGAACACCTCTACCACTGCGTCTCCATGGCCGAGCGTTGCCATTATCCCTATTTCGAGGCGAATGCCAAGGAGGCTCTGGCCGAACGCCTGACCGACCTGCCGCTGGCCGAAGAGGCCCTCGCGCTGTTCCGCCGCTTCGGCGATGTCTACCAGATTGCCGGCGCACACCGTACCTTGGCCACATGCTATCATGCCATGGGCGACGACCGCCGCGCCCTCGTCCACCTCTACCAGGCCTTGGCCGACAAGCGCATCAACCAGGCCCCCGACCTCGTGGCCAGCATCCGGGAGCAGCTGAGCGTGGCCTACGCCGCCCTCGACGACAAGCCTGCCAGCGACTACAACCGCAACATCTACATCGACATTCAGGAGCGCACGCGCCAGGACCGCGAGCTCGAAGCCCGCGCCACCATGTACGAATCGGTCTCCATGCAGCTCAATGTGATGATTGCCGCCGTCGTCGCAGGCATCCTCCTCCTGCTGTTCCTGCTGTGGCTCTTCAACCGCATGAACCGGCGGCAAAAGCAGGACACGGGACTGGCGGACATCCTGGAACAGAAAAGGGAGGCCGTGGCGGAAGCCCGGATGGGCGTGGAGCGCAACGAGCGGCAGCAGCTGGAGCAGCGGGCGAAGGTGGCCCTCGTCGTCAGTATCACGCCGCTCATCGACCGCATCATCCATGAGGTGAAACGCCTGGACAGTCCCCCGGCGTTCCGCGGCAACCCTCCGTCTGACGCACCGTCCGTCCGGCAGGAACGCCTGGCCTACATCCAGGAGCTGGCCGGACAAATCAACGCCTACAACGATGTACTGACGCAGTGGATTCAGTTGCGCCAAGGCTCGCTGGAGCTGCACATCGGGAGCTTCCGCCTGCAGGATCTCTTCGACATCGTGGCCCACGGGCGCACGGGTTTCGACATGAAGCAGGTGAGGCTCGACGTGAAGCCGACCGATGCCGTGGTGAAGGCCGACCGGGTGCTGACCCTTTTCATGCTGAACACCCTGGCCGACAACGCCCGGAAGTTTACGGATCGGGGAGGCACGGTGACGGTGGACGCACACGAGACGGAGACCTACGTGGAGGTGGCGGTGAGCGACACCGGCCGGGGCATGGACCGCCACACGCTGGAACACCTCTTCGACGCCAAACCCGTGGCCGACGCCGCCGGCACGCCCTCGGACGGACAACGCTCGCACGGCTTCGGGCTGATGAACTGCAAGGGCATCATCGAGAAATACCGCAAGCTCAGCCGCATCTTCAGCGTCTGCACGCTGACGGCGGAGAGTGAGGTGGGGCAGGGGAGCCGCCTGGCGTTCCGGCTGCCCAAGGGCGTAGTCCGCGCCGTGGTGCTGCTGTTGCTGTCGGTGGGCGGATGGAGTGCCGCCCCGGCCTTTGCCGCCGACTACCGCAGCCGGGCCCACGTCTTTGCCGACTCGGCCTATTTCTCCAACGTCAACGGCACCTACGGGCGCACCCTGGCCTTTGCCGACTCGTGCATGAAATACCTCAACCTGCAATACCTCTCCCAACGCACCGACCGCCGCCTGCTCATGCAGCGGATGGACAGCGTCGCCGCCTCGCCGCCCGAAATCGCGTGGCTGCACGACAGCGTCCGGGTCAACTATCAGGTGATTCTCGACATCCGCAACGAGAGTGCCGTGGCCGCCCTCGCCCTCCACGACTGGCCGCTCTACGCCTACAACAACAAAGCCTACACCCAGCTCTACAAGGAGCTGTCGGCCGACAATACCCTGGCCGACTATTGCCGCAAGATGCAGCAGTCGCAGGCCAACAAGCGCATCGCCGTCATCCTGCTTATCCTCCTGCTGGCACTGATCGTCCCGACCTATTATATGCAGTACTACCGCCACCGCCTCTACCGCCAGTTCGACCGGGAGAAGCAGCAGCGCACCGACATCGAAATGGCCGACGACGAGCTGCGGCGCGCGGAGCTGGAGCGCAACAGCCTCTACGTGGCCAATGCCGTACTCGACAACTGCCTCTCGACGCTGAAGCACGAGACGATGTATTACCCCGATCGCATCCGGCAACTGGCGGCAGCCGGCGACGGGGAGCATCTGGCCGAGGTGGCCGGCTACTACCGGGAACTCTACGGCCTGCTCAGCGAACAGGCCCTCCGTCAGGTGGAACGCTTCCGCCTCCATCTCACCGCCGTCGACTGCTTCGGTCACCGCGTGCTGGGCGACCGCCCCGCGCTGAACGTGTTGTGGCGGATCCTCGTGCAGAAGGACAGCACCGTCCGCGTCGAGGACAAGGACCGCCGCTACTGGCTCTTCACCATCGGCCAGCCGCAGACGACCCTCACCGGGGCGGAGGCCGAAGCCCTCTTCACCCCGTCCTCGCCGGCGCACATCCCCTACCTGCTGTGCCGCCAGATCGTGCGCGACCATGGCGAAGCCACCCATCTCCGCGGTTGCGGCATCTGGGCCGTGACGGAAGAGGGAAAGACCTTTGTGAAACTAACATTACCCCAATATGGAAAACTTTAAGCTCATCATCGTGGAAGACGTGCCCCTGGAACTCAAGGGCACCGAGGGCATCGTCCGCAACGACATTCCCGAGGCCGAAATCATCGGTACGGCCAGTAATGAGGCCGACTACTGGCGGCTCATCCGGCAACGGCAGCCCGACCTGGTGCTGCTCGACCTCGGACTGGGCGGCTCCACCACCGTCGGCGTGGAGATCTGCCGGCAGACCAAGCAGACGTACAAGGGAGTGAAGGTACTCATCTTCACCGGCGAAATCCTCAACGAGAAGCTCTGGGTCGACGCGCTCGACGCCGGAGCCGACGGCATCATCCTGAAGAGCGGCGAACTGCTGACGCGCGCCGACGTGAGGGCCGTGATGGAGGGCAAGCAGCTCGTGTTCAACGAGCCTATCCTCAAGAAAATCGTGGAACGCTTCAAGCACGCCGTCACCATGCAGCTGGTGCGGCAGGAGGCGCTGGTCAACTACGAAATCGACGAGTACGACGAACGCTTCCTGCGCCATCTGGCTCTCGGCTACACCAAGGAGCAGATCACGAACCTCCGCGGAATGCCCTTCGGCGTGAAGAGTCTGGAGAAACGGCAGAACGAACTCGTGCGCAAGCTCTTCCCCGAGGGCGAGAGCGTCAACGCCACCCGGCTGGTGGTGAGGGCATTGGAGCTGCGCATCCTCGACCTCGACAATCTGGAGCCCGATGCGGAATAGACGGAACATCCTGCCCGGCCTCGCCGCCGCCCTGGCCTTGGCCGAGGCGGCGCTGGTGCTCTTCTCGTGGATCTGGAGTGCGGCGTTCCCCGGCGGTGCGGTGCGCTCGCTGCTGTCGGGCGAGGGGCTGCGCTGGTTCTTCGGCCGTTTCTCCGAGGAGCTGGCCTCGCCGCTCCTGGCCGACCTCCTCCTGCTGGGGATGGCCTACGGCTGCCTGCACCGCTGCGGCGTACTGTCCCACGGCCACACCTACCGCGAACGGCGCGCCCTGCTGATGGCGGCGGGGCTGCTGGCCTGCCAGGCCGTGGCCGTGCTGCTGCTGACCGCCCTTCCCCATGCCGTGCTGCTGAGTGCCACGGGTCACCTGTTCCCCTCGCCCTTCGCCTCGTGCCTGCCTGCGGCGGCAGCCTTTGCCGTAGCCTCCTCCTCCGTCCTCTACGGCGCGGTGACGGAGCGTTTCCGCCGCGTCTCCCACGTCTACGAGGCCCTGCTGGACGGATTGCGCCGAGCCGCACCCTGCCTGCTTTTCTATCTGCTGCTGATGCAACTCGGCGCGTCGGTCCGCTTCGTGTTCGGTTGATGGCCGCCTGCCAGATACTCGTCGCCGATGCGTTCTTTCGAGATTTGTGTTAAAAAAGCGGAAGGAAGAGAATAAAATGCGCGGAAGATGCAGATTCTCAGAAAAAAAGTGTACCTTTGCAGCCGCTATTACGAGATAGTAGCACGAAATTCAATTGTTAAACACAAAAGTTATTAAAAAAAAGAATGGCAACAAAAATCAGATTGCAGCGTCGCGGTCGTAAGCACTACGCTTTCTACAGCATCGTGATTGCTGACGCAAGGGCACCACGTGATGGTAAATTTACTGAGAAGATTGGTACGTACAATCCCAACACCA
>CAVJNH010000055.1:0-18792 GCA_963651005.1 Oscillibacter sp. MSJ-31 | reverse complement strand
CAAGACCGTCAAGGGTAGCCTCAACCTGAAAAGAATGAAGGCTGGCTGGGACGAGACTTACCAGTCAAAACTTTTGCAGGAAAATGCATTTTGATGCGTTTGCCCTGCGGTCACCATTTAATATTTTGGCGACCGTCAAAACATGATCGAATGCGCTTTTTCGCATCATCATACACGCATGATTACATTATCATGTATAGTTCCATCACGTTAAGACCATCTGGAAAAACAGCAAGCAGCGCACCCTCGCCGAATGGAAAATCAAGGAAATAAATCGCAAAGGACCTTTATGTTTCTGCTTGAGCATAAAATTTGCCCATCTGCGATACGGCACCCCTTATTGCTTGGACAAAAGAAGAGTCTCCCATAACATACAAGCCAGGGCCATAACTCAAGATTCGGGTTTGAAGCTCTACATTGGGAATGACCCTTATCTTAAATTCGCCGTAGCCTTTTTCCGGATCATAATCCATTATCTGCTCCTGCGACGAATGGATTTTCTTGGTTTTCAACAGTTGATGGACTTTGTAGTCCACGGTTCTGAGTACGATGTCTTCTATACCCTCATCATCAAGCTTCGTCACCCCCACAATGTCTTTGAAATAGTTGTAGTAGAAGTTTTCTGGCACACTCTTGAATGGTATAGTGGTATACAGTCTAAAAGTGACCGTTTCCGAATTGCGTATGATTCTATCCAAGGAAAAATTCTCAATTTTCATCGTGCCGTCCTGATACTGGCGGTAGCCAAAAAGGAACCAACGCGAATTGTATTCTTTCAGAAGGTGCGGATGGAGATACACCTCTATCTCTTTGTTTTTTTGATAGCCTGGCTGGTATTTGAACGATATGACATACCTTCCCAAATATTTTATCAGTTCCCTTACCAGTTCCTTGTTTTTCAGGTCAGGCACGCACTCCAGTTCTATCAGATGTTTGGAAGAAGTCACGCCTTCAAAGAGGATTTCCAAGCCACCCGTTAGATAGAGTCTCTTCTCGTCCTCTGTCATGTTTTTAAGGGCATTCTTTTCTTCCTCGCTGCTAAAATAGCGTTCATAGCCTTTTTTATACCTGAACCCATTACGGAAGTTGCTGCCATTTTGGTATTCGACAATGTGAGAATGACGGTTCAGATGCTTTTTCAGCCTCTTATATTCCCGGTCATCGTCCACCTTGACTATTTCATGACCGTAATAACGTTCTATGATACCCCTCAAGCTGACAAACTCGTCAGATGATGCCATATCATCGCAAAGCTTCAATAGTTTATCCATACACATATTGTTAAGATGAAGCAAAAGTACAAAAAAAAGTCGGATGCGGCAAGAATAAACGCGACAAATTTACGACAGGTGTCACGAAAGAATACTTGATAAAGCTTGGAGGGGACGACGATATTCTCTACCTTTGCCGCAGTTATCATTTATTACTCACCCTTAAAGCACATCAACTATGGCAAAACAGATCAAGACTTACGATTTTATCGCCGGGTTTAAGCATCTTCCCCATCTGAAGGTTCTGGAATTGATAACAGTTGCTGGAACCTGGTCCGGAACTGAATGTATGAACCTCAAGGGTCTCAACAAACTTACTGCCGATATGCCTGTTTATGCCATTGTTGATAACGGAGAAGTCGTTGTCGCCCTGTTTGACTGGGCTGATACTCCCAAGGCAAAAATGGCTGGTGAAGATAGCTATCCGGTATGGGTGCTGTCTGTGTTCATCCGCCAATACAAGGAAGCTTTGGCTGAAGCAGGAATAGAACAACCGAAAATGTGGGGTCTGCTGCTGACAAACTCTATTTTTACTGACTACATGGAAAAACAACAGGATTGGGAAGCTGCGGGTATCTCAGTCTATCACAATTTGGGTTCCAAGTCTCTTCCAGATGTCCATTACTCCCGCACCTTCCACCATGAGGCGTTGGCACAAATCAGGGCATTTAGACTTTGGTGTAAAAATCATGATTTCCTGCGAAGTGACCCCTATGATTTTGACGCGATCGATGCGGATTATGATGAGATGGAATTTGGATTGGACGAAAACGAAAATGGCATCTATGAGTCCTTCGACGATGAAGTGTATGATAGCCATGATGACGAAGAGAAAATGGATTTGCCCTTTCCCAAGGTGAATAACGACCTCATTGCTGACACGCTGATGCTGTCAAGGAATAAGGAAGGAAGATTCACTGATGACATCCGTGCCGTAGATATAGAAGTCCTGTTTGGTCTCGAAAAAGGTTGTTACTGCCCAGGGAATGTCGCTGTCACACTAACCGGACAGCCCAAAGTTAAGCTGAACCCGAACCGCTTCGGAATGTATGTATATACTGACACCTACTATCCAGTCTGCATCTTTTGCGATAGTATTACAACAAAAAGGAAAAAGGGAAACAAAATGACCTTTGTAATACCCTGTGACCGAATATGGATGCCTGGAAAGTATATGCTTCTGATACGTGACGAGAAAAAAGCACTGACTGCCCGTATAGACTTTGCCTTTGACGAAAAGATGAACATGACAAGCTCCTGCATCCACGAATGTGACCTGCTCAGTCTGGAAAGCACGCTGATTTCCCCCGTTTCACAACTTGAAGCATGGATTGAGGTGGCCTTCTTGCCAGGAAACATTCAAATGAGGCGGAAAGTCATAGAACTGCAACAACTTGCACTTTATAATGCCTTGCGAAATGAACACGGGGAACCGGACATACACACTTGTGGCAACTTCATCTTCTACACCCGCAATAACGACATCACGTATGGTACACTCAAAGATTTTCTGAAGCTGACAGCATTCAAGAAAGAGTTCGCCTACGTTGACTGCACCTCGCTCTATGACATATCGCGAACGAATCCCTATGAACTGATTCCGGAACTGTTGGGAAATGCACAAGGTAAGGTGTTGTGTCTGACAAATTTAGGTGGGCTGACGGAGGCAAGTAGCAAGGTGATTATAAGCAAGGTCATTGCTTTGGTAAAGGTAACAAGCGGTGATACTCTTCTCTGGTTATGCGGAACAAAGCGGGAAATCGATGACGCGATGAACCTCTTCCCCACCCTGCGTCAGTTCTTTCAGAAAGACAGTTATATTGAGCCAGAAGCCTACACGGCATTTGAAATAGTACAATCTGTTTCCATGCACATACGGTCGGAGGGCATGGATGCGACATTCCGTGCAAAAGACTTGCTTGCACGTTCCATCAAGGAAGGGTTTGAACGGGGACTACTCGGGAATTGGTCGTTTGAAGATATAGCACGGTTTGTCACAGAGGAGATACGGCCACGCTACTTGAAGCGCACCCTCCCACTGATGACCGGTGATTTTGTACCCCAACTGAACGAAGAAGACATTGATACCGCCAAGATTGTTTCCCCTGTCTCTGCGTTCGACGAATACATGAAGGGGCTTAACGAAATGGTTGGCTTGAATGACGTAAAACAAGGTATCAAGACCATGGCCAATCAGGCAAGACTATTTGCCGAGCGTCGTCGCATGGGGCTTAAGACAAGCAGCGACATGGTTTTCCATTCCATTTTCACAGGAAATCCAGGAACAGGCAAGACCACCGTCGCCCGCCAATTAGGAAAAATCTACCATTCCCTCGGTCTGTTGTCCAAAGGTGAAGTGATATCCGTTGACCGCACCCGTCTTGTAGGCCAGTACATTGGTCAGACGGAAGAGAACATGAAGATTGTGCTTGAAGAAGCAAGGGGAAATGTGCTGTTCGTGGACGAGGCATACACCCTCAAAGCTGACGCAGAGGACCAGAGGGACTTTGGTGGCAGGGTACTTGATTCCCTTCTGACAGTACTTACGCAGCCCAATCCAGACATGCTCATCGTCTTTGCAGGTTACACCAAAGAGATGGACGACATGCTCAACACCAATCCCGGACTGGCAGGACGTTTCCCTTTCCGTTACAAATTTGAGGACTATTCTGCCGAGGAACTCATGGCCATCGCCCGAAAGATGCTGACACGGGACGAATACATTCTGACCCACGAGGCTGAGCTGGAACTTCAGAAAGACGTTGCTGATGTAATCAGGCAGAAAACGAGAAACTTCGGCAATGCCCGTTGGATAGAGCAATTTGTCCAAAACGGCATCATCCCCGCCCTGGCCGACCGCATCTTTTCCACTGGCAGTAAAGATGTCCAGAGCATTGAAGCCTCCGATATTCACAAGGCTTACGAGAAGTTCAATCCCAAGGCCACAGGACTCAAATCCCGCCTAAGGGTGGCTGGCTTCGGAATCCGATAGCGTTACGCTTACCGAGAAGAGCCTTTCCGATACGGAATACGCACTTCTTTCCATCATAAATCCCAGTATAATTTCTTGGTACTAATCATTAAAACTATTCGTTATGAAAAAATTACTTCATCTTTTTCTGAGTGTTGTAACCGGCATTACCCTTGGTTTGTTTGTTACAAGTTGTGACCAATCTCTGGTTGAACAGACGGTCACTATTGAGAAACGGAAGAACCAGCATCTTTTTATGCTCAGTTGTGCCCAGGCACAAGACCTGAATATTCTCATTCTGCCAGAAGCCTATACAAAGGACGAAATGAATGACTTTGTTGCAGATGCCTGCAAGTTGTACTCTATTCTTAAAAACACGTCACCCTACTACTATCTAATAGACAAGATTAATATCTGGTATGCCGCCGGCTATTATTCCGAGTCAAACGAGTTGGGAAGTGCCGCAACGGCTTTTGGGGCAGGCATCCCCAAGAACCAGATGGTTTCCATCGAGCAGGATTCCGTAATCAATGCTGTCCACTTAGCGGGACTTGACATTGAGAAGACCATTGTCGTGATGCTTGTCAACACGGATGCATACATCGGCTACTGCACTTTCTACAATGGTAAAATTCCCACGATGGCCGTCTGTGCTGCAAGAGACAACTATTATGCGACCACCATCATCCACGAACTTGGTCATGCCATTGGACTGTTGGGCGACGAGTATGGTGAAAATCTGGCAGCACCATCCTCAATCATTTCCTATCTAAAGAAAAGCCAGGAAGAGGGATTCTATCTGAATGTGGCATCTTCTACAGAAGACATTGCCTGGAGAAACATTATGGAAGATGAGGCCTACGCCTCAGAGGAAACGGGCATATATGTCGGAGCCTTCTGTTGTTCTACGGGAATGTTCCGTTCAACAAGAACCAGTGCCATGCGCTCCCATCTTCCTGATTACAATGCCGTAAGCAGGCTACGCATCTATCAGCAAATCATGAAGTATCATACAGGAAGCGAACCCTCTTACGACCAGTTCCGGGCAGATGACCTCGCACATCCTATTATTGACTGGGATTGGAAGTTTGCCAACAAGAACCGCACATCCACGACCAGGGCGAATGATATGGAATATACGGACAAGCCTTTCACCCACTCCTGTATCTTGGAGTGAACACGTGTCACGTAAGAAAGACATCTAACTGATTAAGAAGATGAAATACACCAACTATACAGAAAAAGCTGTCAGCATGCGCCTTGAAGGCAAGGAATGTCTTTCATGGATAGAACGGGTTGGCTATGATATTATTAGGGGACAACTCTATAAGGCAGATCCGGAAACCTGTAGCTATGCCCTTGTCATAAGAGTGGACAGGAATCTTCTCAGTGCATATTACTGCTATTTCTATACGAATAACGATGCTGTATCGAAGTTTATGGTTATCCGTCATACGGAAGGAATTGGCAGTACAGGCATCTGTCAGTTGATGGAGAGCGCACAATGGGATGCTGAGACCACCAAAGATTGGTGGGACGAAGTCTTCTGTGGAGGAGAAATGCAAAACGTTGACGAATCTATCCTGAAACATGGGAGTGTGAAGGTCGCCGAAGACTCCCCGTTGAACATGGAGGATTTTCTGACACAGTTGGAAGAAAGGGTTGCGGGTGAAACGGAAAAACTGAACATACGGAAACACGACCCCGTTTTTCGTGTGTATCTTGGAGGATACTATGCCAAAGTATTGCCGCTTATGTACATAGTAGGCCGAATGTATGGGTGTGATGTGACGTCAATCGTTAAAACATCCTGTAAAGCCTTCTACGACAAAGGGCTAAAGTACAAGGACGTTGCCCAGAGCTTCTATATTCCTTGGAAACTGAGGGAAATGCAACTGAATATCAGTCCGTCTATGACGCTAGATCAAGTGGCAGTCACCAGCGGTATTTCGATTCCTATACCGGTGATTGTTAAGGACAAAAATTCCAAGAAGATAGACTCCGTACAGTTGACGGACAAGCCCATTATCGGATATGAGGGCCTTTCATGGGATGACCTGATTGGAAATGACAACTGTGCAGACCTTCAGTTAGATGAATATTTCTTCAAGGGCATGATGCTAAGTGTCGTCCCCGACGGCTACGGAACCTACTATATCGGTAATGTAAATGACTGCAAATATAGAATCGTATTAAGCTGAAAGCACTATGGAAAAGTTGATAGACAGAATGGAAATCACCCGACTCGACACCCTGTGTCAAGATTTGTCAGATGAAATCTCCCAAGTGTCAGGAGCCAAGTATCGGCTCAAGTCCGTCTTTGTACTGCTTCATATCATCAGAGAATGCAGAAAGGCTCTGGGCGCTATTGATGTTACCCACTTTCTGAACACCTTGAAACAGGAAATAAATGAAGTCTATGAACCGTCCGACATTGAAAAAAATCAGTTGATACAGATTTTCATGCAGGACGCGAAAGTGGTGGAGGCCATTGACTGCAAGAATCCTGCCATATCAAGGCTGGTTGAAGAGACGAAAGAGAAGATTAACGAGTTGGAAAACCTACTGGGCAGAATCATCAAGCAACGTGACCAACTATCATTGCCTGAACTCAACATGCAATAAGACGATGGAGAAGAGAATACTCAACTTGCTCAATGTATGCCGTAAGGGGAGCTGGGCATTGGGTCCCGGCCTGCGATATGTCCTCTGGACGCAAGGCTGTCCTTTTCACTGCAAGGGCTGCACGACACCGGAAGGACAAGCCATTGTAGAAAGGCTACTGGTCGATGTGGATTTGATGGCAGCAGACATTATCCGACGGAGAAGCATTGACGGAATCACCATCAGTGGGGGCGAGCCGTTTCTCCAGGCAGCTTCTCTCGCTCACCTGATAAAACTGGTACGACGAGAAAGGCCGGAAATAAATGTCATAGTCTTTACCGGATTCAAAAAGGAGGTTTTGACATGGTATGAGGCGCAGCTGCTGATCTCAGAAACAGATGTCCTGGTTGACGGTTCTTTTGACGAAAAACAAAAAACAGTCACAGGACTAAGAGGTTCTGCCAATCAACACATTCATCTGCTTACCCATCGGTTGGAGGCATATAAGGGTGAGTTGTTCCACGGAGAGAGGGTCTTTGAGACGAAAGTCTTCGGCAATACCATTCAGACAATAGGAATCCCAACATAATAAATAACAACTAACAACGAAACAATATGAGTCAGCATTTTAAATGTCTTACACTTGGTGGTCTTAACGAGGTTTGGGACGAACTGATGGAAAGAGACAACGAACAGAAACAGCGTATTGAACAAGCACAGCATGTGGCCATTCTGGAAGCCAATAGAAATTCGGAAGAAACGCTTCACAGAGCCAAAGAAGAAATGATTCAGAAGCTGAGCAATGAAATGGGTGCTCTCCAGAACAGCACAAACCGACAACTGGCCGAGCTGGACAGAGCACACCGCCAGCGTTTGAGCCGTATGGCAGACCAGCTATATGGTGACATCACGTTCTGGACTCGCTCCCAGCTCAACGAGGCGAATAAAACCATCGACAATCTCAGCAAAGAGGTGGATGGCAGACTGAAAGACCAACAGAAAGAGATTGACTCCTTGCAGGTCAACATCAAGGATATCTTCCAAAAATTCGAGAACGAAGAGAAGCGGGCGCAGGAGTTGACCGATTTTGTTGAAACCCTGCTGAATGTAGTGAAACAGCGTACCCCAGTCGATCGGTACACCCCCGACCAACTCAGGAATGTGGAACGTCGTCTGCGCGACTTGACCAACAGTTGTAACCCCGCAGCATCCAACATCGCGACAGCAGATAGCATTCTTCACGATGTACTCGATATGGAAGAAGAAGCTGTCCGCTTGAAAATCAAGCACGACACGCTGGTAGAAACCACCAGAACCCGAATTGAAGCCGTACTGAAAGTGATTCATCAGAACCGCAGAATCACAGTTGACAGGAATGAGTGTTCTGCAGAGATTGAGACCAACTTCTGGACTCGTAATGGGTACGAGGCCATTCAGAAGCGGTTGGAGCGCATACACTGTCAGTTGAAGGAGGAGGCGGAGACCCTGTCCGACGATGAGATTGGGCATCTGCTGAAGACGGTTGAGGAGGAGAACCAGAACGCCTTGGCTTGTATGCAGGAGGCGATTCGCCAGGCGATTCTAAGCCAAAGCCGTGCAGAAATCAGTCTGGACATTGTCAATGCCATGATACGCCAGGGATATGTTTTGAAAAATGAGGATGGCGACGAAGCCTTCGACTATATGGGAGGAGAGATTCGTAGCGACTGGCGTGAGGGATTCTTTGCAATACTTCAGGATCCCCGTACAGGTGATGAAATTTCTGTCATGGTGACTCCTGACGGGAACGGTAAGGACAACGACATTGCCTTCCATCTGAACGGCGAGGAGAGAATCAAAACCGAAAAACAATATATGGAAGACTTAAGACGTATCCGCGAGGAAATCAAGAAAAGCGGATATGAACTTGGAGAAATTGAAGCACCCGATGATGGCGGGAACGAGCGTATGCCAGTGCTTGAGAGTGCCGAATCACTCCGTGATGCAGGTGCTGCGGAGCAACTGAGAAAAAGGATGGGTTAGCATGACGTATAACGTGTAGGAGGATTTGTGATGGAAAAGATAGTTAAAAGAGTATCGGATTTCAATATCAGTGGCAGGAGTCTGCTGTCTGGCATCTATGGATATGCACGCAATTCAGAGTTCTTTATAGGACAGGATCTCTACAAGTACAACATCTCCCAAGTGCTGTTTCTCTATCTGAAGTCGGAAGGGTATCAGGTGGTATTCTACAATCCCACGAACAATCGGGGTCTCTATAGTTTTAGCGAAGAGGACTTGGCAAGGTTTTCTTGCCTGCCTTCTTCGGCAAACACCGGGAGTCAACATGGCTTTTCCCCAAAAGTGAAAGGGCCGTTCGGCAGGATTAACCCCACACATACCGATACCGCTACGCCATCCCATCCATCCGACAGCCATTCCGCACAGATTCTATACGACAAGGTCAATGGCTATTACACGCGATATGCGGTGTCTGACGTGTTTAAGGAGGTCTTTGATTTTTCCGATAATCATAGAGACGAAAAGATGGCCGTCGTATTCGAGAATCCCAAGAACATCTCAATTCCGCATCCGGAACAGGTAGAGAGTCGCTATAATGACCTGAACACCACCTACCGTCAGCAAGGGCGGCAGTTGAAGCTGATTGTGGTTTTTGAGGATGAGACTTCGCAGAGTCTAACCGCAACCTTTGCGAATCATCACAACGACGACCGTGTGTTTCTCCGCCCTTCGTTTGCCATCCAGTTTGGCCTGAACACAACAGGAGAGGGCGATAACCATCTACGGGAACAGAATTTTCATAAGGCGATGTTCTATCAGGATCTGCCCCAGGAAGACGAGATTGAGAATCTTCTTGTGAGGAAACGTTTGCTGGAACGATGCAACCAGATGACGGGTTCCAAACCGTTCTCACAGATTCTCAACGGCTTGTCAACCGGAAACTTTAAGGTTCGCAAGATGAACGGAAAGATAGACTATGCAAAGGAGACAAACAGAACCATTGAGTATCTTAACAAGGCTGATATCGGTGCTATTGTAGAAACGATTAGTCCCGATGGTGCGCGTCGTCAATTGGATGCGTTGGAAGGTCTTGATGAGGTGCGCAGTCAAATCTACGCTTTCGTCCGTAAAATCAAGAACAGCCGGAAGCGTACCACTTCCCGTCCTGTCCGTCCTCACATGGTGCTGATGGGGCCTCCGGGAGTGGGCAAGACGACTGTTGCCCGCATCCTTGCGCAGATGTTTCGCGAAGAAGGGCTATTGCCCAAAGGACATTTTATAGAAACGAAGGTGGCCGATCTGATTGGTGAATACGTGGGCCAGACCCGTGTCAAGACACAATCGGTCTGTGAACGGGCGCTTGGGGGCATGTTGTTTATCGACGAGGCATACGGGCTGGTCAAGGCCGACAGCCAATCGCATGGTTCTGACGACTATGGAGAAGAAGCTGTAGAGGTGCTGATGCAGTATATGGAGAACCATCTTGATTTCGCGGTGGTCATGGCAGGCTATCAGGATGAGATGGAGACCTTCATACGGAAATCCAACGCTGGAATGGAGAGCCGTATAGATCCTTCCGGTAAGATTCTGTTTGCCGACTATTCTCCGGAAACGCTTTATCACATCGCCAGCAAGATGCTTGGCATTGAGCAGAGTTCTGGCTTCAAAACAGCATTTCAGGGTATTCTGAAACTGCAATACAGCCAGCGTAATCCCAAGACCTGGGGAAATGCCAGAGAAGCCGAGCGGCTGGTCAATAGTATTTTTGAATGTTACGACAGTCAAGGGGGAGAAGGGATATTGCAAAGGGAGCATGTCCCTGCGGATTTGCTAAAGCTGGTAGATGTCAAGCCAAAGAACGATGCCGAACTTTTCGCCTCATTGAACGGGCTAATCGGCCTAACGACGGTCAAACAGAAGATTCGCGACATAGCCGAGATGATGCGCAGCAACCTGATTCTCGCACAGGATGGCGGCTCTATCAATAGTGAGGATAATAATCTCGCTTTTATCTTCCAAGGCAATCCCGGCTCAGGAAAGACAACGGTTGCCAGATGTATGGGCCATATTCTCAATGAAATCGGGATTCTGCATCCAGGCACTGTCGTCCCTTGGTCTGTTGACAGGATCCTTAGTGGCATGCAGGGCGAGACGGAGGCCAACGTCGAAAGGATGTTTACCGATAATATCGGGAAAGTGGTCTTCATCGATGAAGCCTACGGCCTGATTGAGGGTGGCCGTCGCGAAGCGGTGAATAAGATTACGGAGATGCTGACAGATAACCGCTATCGCGGTAAAGTGGCCATCATTATGGCGGGTCACCCTGCTGACATGCAGCGTCTGCTCCATATCAATCAAGGAACAGCAAGCCGTTTCGGTGACAATATCATCAATTTCGAGGACTACACTACCGAAGAGTTGTGGCAGATCCTATTGGTGATGATGAAGGACAAGTGCTTCTATTTCACCGATATAAAGCAGAGCGAACAACTGGCCCGGTTATGGTTTGACAATCTGCCCAAGGACAATCGTTATGCCAATGGCAGAAAGTGCGAGCGGCTATTGCAGGAACTTCGCAGAAACAGTGTACGCAGGCTTGGAGCAAGTGCGACCGCAGCGCGGTTACGTCAACTGTTGCCAGAAGATTTCCCAATAATGAGCAATCGGCAATCTGTACACCACCCAACCACACAACACATCCCCTCAGCTCCTACTGGCTTCTCATTTGATTTTTCGGAAGAGGATGAAACGCTTAGGGCTGTAAAAGCCGATGACTTGGAACAGGCGGTAGGCATTCTACAGACAGAGATGGGCATGGGAACGGCATTCCTGGTGTCTCTGTCGCAACGATACATTCTCACTTGCAGCCATGTGGTGGAACATTGCTCGTCGTTCCTTTTCAAGATGAACAATGCCGAGTGCTATCAGTCAGATGCCAAGTTGCTTTGGAACAATCCCATCGTCGACATGGCTTTGCTGCAAGTAGACCATCTTCCGACAAATGCAAAATATCTGACGGTTCACAAGGGTATGGAGCCTGTCGCAAAGTTGTCTCAAATTATCCTGAGCGGTTATCCCTTAGGCGAAAGCGTATCCAAAAACTTGATGATTAACCGGGGCGAGATCAACAACTTCGAGGAGAAGAAAATCGTGGATGACCGCTGCTTCAATGCCTATTTCTCGGCTGTTCCCGCCACCCATGGCAATAGTGGCAGTCCCGTCATCCTCGCAGACACATACGAAGTCATCGGCCTCCTGCAAGGTGG
This sequence comes from Oscillibacter sp. MSJ-31, assembly GCA_963651005.1. GTDB lineage: Bacteria > Bacteroidota > Bacteroidia > Bacteroidales > Bacteroidaceae > Prevotella. Next base: position 6,679 of record CAVJNH010000055.1, on the reverse strand, counting down.
TTTTGAGGCTGTAGATGCCCAACTAATCACAGATATTCATCAATTGTGGCACAATTTAGGTAAATTTTCGTATTAATGTGTTCAAATTTCACAGAAAATATGTAACTTTGTGCCAAGTAAACAATAACTAAATACATAATGTATGATGAAAATAACTGTATATAACAGAGATCCTCAACCGTTTGAAGTGGAAGAGTCTTCGTTGGATAAGATATTGGTTCATATTTTCCCGAAAGATTGTCCCCTAAGTTCTCTGACTACCTCCAGTACTGAAAATTGGATACCTATTGATAGACTGGACTCAAAATTTTTCGGGGACATATCCTTCAAAGACGTTATCAGTCAAGAGGATATTGAAACATCTAAGGATGGTTTTATTCGGGTGACTTTTCAATTGTATAAGGATGGAGATAATACGTTTCATTTAAAATCCAATGATTTCGATTCCATTAAATTTGAATTGGACAAACAGGAATCATCAGAATCGGGGCAAAGTCCTGCCTGTTCTGATGACGATAGACCACTCTTTGAAATCGTTTCAGGAGGACTGCCTAATCTGTATTTTACAATAGCAGAAACTGTATTTGGTTGCATACATCGTGTAAAATGTTTTTTAGAAGATGTCATCGATGTCATCATTAATGAAGCCGAGAACAACAATGAAGCCGAGAATCACTATGACGGCATCAAGGTCAAGGAATTCCTGTACAACTACTATTCTGTTCAGCAACGGTTTTTTGATCGGGATAAATGTTGGAAATGGGATAGAGATTATAAAGACACCGATTATTGGGAAGAACATAAACGAGCAAAAAAAATTAGAGAGTGGCATAATAAGGAACAAGTTGAGTTCAGTCTTTTAGAAAAATATCATGAGACTTTTGTTGCAAACGTATACAAGGAATTTTCTACAAAAAAAGAAGAATGGGAAGAGGCGGCAAAGGAGTTCAATAACAAGCAAGCAGAGGAGTACAAGAAAAATAACAATAACAATAACAAGAAAAATAAAAAAACCATACCAACGAATGCAGAATACCAATTTGTATATTCGGCTGAGAAACAGCATGGTATGAAGTCAAAAATCATGAACGCTTGGTATCTTAATGAAGGTTGGAACATAGAGTTCTCCAATTTCTGTGATTTTGTGCGTCAAAACAAACAGGCTATAAACAAGATGTGCAGAAAAAAGAACAAAGGAAAAGATCCTTCTGATACAATTATAGACTATTGTAAAACCATACAAGACTATAGAAACAGGACCTCCCATAATATAAAAGCACAAGCAGCAGAAGAGAGTAGTTCTAGTTATGACGATTTATTCCTCAAGTTACGTTGTCTTGTCAGTGACTTGTCTTCCTCTAAAGAAGTAGATGGGACACACTTGGTATCCATCCTCAAACAAAAAGAAAAGGAAATTCAGTGCCTCATTAACAAGAGAGACCGATGGGAAGAAACAAACGAAATAAATAACAACTAAAATATTTGATTATGAAATGCCCTAATCCCAATTGTACCTGTGAACTTAAATACAATTCTGATCTTGGATGGAATTGTGAATCATGTGGGTTTCATGTCGAAGCCTACTTCCCCATAGAAATGGCGGAGAGTGACTCGGCACGTCAGTTTTTCGCTGACGAATTCGAGAAATGGTATAAACAAAAATCAGGAGCAAATAGACAAAACAACTCCGACAATCGTGAAATAGCTCAAAATGTATCATCGGCAGTACATCCCAATCAAGGAGATGCTAAAATGCCATCCTATAGCAAGAACGAAAAGTTCTACAATGTAAAATGGACGGAAGAATCACCAGGACACCTGGTGTATCTGGTTGATTTGTCGCAATCAATGTCCATGCCTCCTTATGATAAGGACAAACCGTATGATAAAAACGTAAAAGACTACACCAAATACAATCTGGTTATGGATGCCATAAGAGAGTGTTCTATGGCTATATTGACACCTTGTGTGCAGGGCGGAGTTATCATCCCCCGGTTTTCATTGACTATAATTGGCTATAACAGTGAAGTGTACACTCTTTTCAAAGGAGATGCTAAAGATGTTGCCAAAATGCTGTCTGTCGCAGCAAAAAACAAAAATAGACTCTTTTATGATGCGAAGACCGACACCATAGACCCAAATGCTGAACCCAAATGGCAAACTTATATGGAAAAAGCACTAATGGCAGCCAAGCAGGATGTTGAAGAGTGGATTTCTAACCAAGAAAGTAATCCAAATATAAGAGCCATTCCTGCCCCTATAGTAATATCTATTACAGATGGTCATCCGGAGGAATATGAACGGAAATATAACGAAGCGGCAAAGGGAGCGTTGCATGCTGCGAATTCCATAATGGGGGATATTCGCACACCAGATGGGAATGTCTTATTGTTCAACATTCATATAGATCCTTTTAATAACGCGCCAGCTCTCTCGTTTCCTGTAAACGAACCCCAAGATCGCGATATGGCACTTTTATATCAGATGAGTTCAACCATTCCAGAAAAGTTTATTGAGAATTCGCCAATCTCAATTGAATTTAGGTGTAAAGGAATGGTTTCCAATGCGAAGGACAAAACGACTTTGTTGCAATTCATCGAATTTGGTTCAACATTAACCCAGACAAATAGAGAAACGCCACAGCAACAGCGATGAAGCCCATCAGAATTAAAGCATTTATAACGCACAAGAAGTCTTTGTCTTTCAAAGAGTGTGCGGATAGTTATGCCATGAATCTTGCAAATGGTCGATTTGCAATAACAGATGGTGTAACACATTCGTATATGCCTGCTATTTGGTCTGAAATTGTATGCAATACCTATGTTGAGAATTCGTTTATGCCGAACAACAGTTGGTTTGACAATTATCGCGCCTCAAAGTTAAAGGAAGATATTGGAACTTGGAAAAAATCTGTACGGGAAATCGAAAGCGCAGCTGATGACGAAAAAGCATTTCTCTACTCTTTATCTGAAAGTGCATATCATTTTGGGGCAACGACATTAGCAGGTTTCCATGTAGATCATAAAAACATTACTGTAGATGTCCTTGGAGATAGTACCATCTTTCAAATAGACGAAAACGGGAAGATAACAAAATCTTTCTCCACTGTCGACCCCGAGAGGGGATATGACAATCACCCAAACTATATCGATTCTAATGGCTCTATTTATGGTACACCTATGTCAATGTCAGTTCCTTTGAATACGGGCTTTATAATGCTGATGACAGATGCACTTGCAGAATGGTTTGTGCAACAAGCTAAAATAGAGACAAGCCTATCATCTTACCTTTGGAATATTAGAACGAATAAAGATTTTGAGCGTTTTATTCAAAAGCTTCGGGAGGATAGGACGAACCCCTTAAAAGACGATGATTGCACTTTACTTATCTTGAAAATCAGTGAGATTGATTATGATGGATTTCAGATTGAAAGCTCCGACATGATTACATATAAGGGAATTTCAAATGGTTGTATTGATTATAGCGAAGTCTTGGAGTTACTTGATATATATGAAGAAAATATGGCTCTTTTGAATCACTCTACAGACTCCATGAATTTAACAGAAAACAAATGGCAATCATGCAGATATTTGAAACAATGTATTAGAACTATTCGAAAAGTTGGTCTATGGATAGCAAACAAAAGAGTCCGACACTGACGGAGATAATGGATGCCATAAGAAATGGCACATTACAAAAAAACATTGGTGATATTGGTTTAACCGGATATACATGTTGCGAGAATAACAATCCGGAAACCAATTGGCTATTCCCATTCATGACATATTCTGGAGGATGCTGTGTTACAGTACCTTTACAGGAGCATGGAGCTCCAAAGAAATGTTTGAGAATCTGGCATAAGGATATGCCAGAGATAGAAAAAAGAAGCAGCATCGTTTGCAAAGGATTGAAAGCCTCTAAGCTAAAATATTTCTTGGATTATCAATATGTAAATTCCATCAAGATAGGCGACAAAGACTGTCCGGGAATCCTTATGGATTGGGGAGACTATCCAACATTGGCTGAATTTTTGAAGGAAAGGAAACCGACTTCTGACAAAATAAAGAAGGTAAAGGAAAACTTTTATACCCTCTGTCTCAATTTAAGCAATGCCGGCATTGCACATGGAGACCTATCTTCTTCCAATATTTTAGTTAAAGAAGACCTGAACCTACTGCTTATTGACTACGATTCAATGTATGTCCCCGAAATGGGCAATAGATATAAGCAAAACATTTTAGGTACAGACGGTTATCAGCATAGAGAGAGAAATTGTGATTTAATCGCAGCGAAAGATAACGATAATTTTTCGCAACAAGTGATTTATCTGTGTTTATTGGCCTTCGAAAAAAAAACGGAATTACTTGAAACAATTAAAGATAAGAATTTATTATTTGTAAAAAAAGATTTTGAGAACTCCGACAATTTCATAGATTCCCTTGGATTCAAACTGATAGCTGAATTAGGAAACAAAGTATCAGATTTCTATCTAGAACAACTTGGGACAGCAATTTCCGGTTCATTAAGAGAAGTCCGCTCTATTGTTCAAATCGAGATGCCTGTAGAGCTGACAAAACCTTCAATTGTGTTCGCTCCCTTTTGTGGCACTTGCGGCCATCATTTCGATGCCCCGACGGACAGGTTCTGCCCTGATTGCGGAAAACCCAGGGAAACCGTCGTATTGTAAAACAACATTTCAAAACACAAAATAGATGATGAATAGCATGATACTGAATAGCATGGCGTTTCTTGATTGGCAGGCGGACTCTGCTGCTTTCTGGATATTATTGGCTCTTGCTATCTTATTTTACTTCTCGGGGGTGAAGTTGAGAGACGATGCTCCGATAAAATCCATCGCCCTCAATTTGTTGAGTGCTGCTGTGCTGTTTTTATATTCAGGAACGGCGGGCGAAGCGTTTTGGTTTATCAATCTTGAAAGACAGAACCTCATCGCTTGGTTTTTCTGTTATATTCTTACCGCTATTTTTTTCGGTATTCTAATTGGAATGACTATTGTCCACTTCAAATTACTGCTGGAAATTTTCTCGGACTTCTGGGTGGCCTTGATAGGCGTAATAATAGGCTGCATTTGGGGATGCCTGCTATTACGGTATGTGGGGATTATATTTGAAGAACATCCGGTTATCTGTTTTTTGACAATTTTCGGAGCAATATCTTCCGGAAGTGCGTCCCACGTACCAACTATATATGTCAGAGGTGAAGGACACATCACTGGCCGCGGATATAATGGCGGAAGTAGTTTTCATGGAGATAATGGATACGATTACGACTACGACGGTTCAAACTGGCATAGGTCATAAAAATTAACTGAGGAATATTATGTCAATAAAGTGTAATAACAAGAAGTGCGGTCATGTCAATGCTGACGGTAATTCATACTGCGTGAAGTGCGGTGAAGTTCTTCCTGGAATGTTTCCCAAAACGGTTGTCATCGAATATCAGTATAGGAAGTTGAACAGTAAAGTGGAAAATCAGGAAAAAGAGCTTGACGATATAAAAGAGGAACGTGAGAGAATATTGGCAAATGTCTCAACGCTACAAAAAGAGTTAGATGAATTAAAGGAGAATGGATTCGCTCCTGAAGGATATCACCTTGAAAAAGATAAATCTTATTGGGAACTCTCACTTGAGAATTTAAACAATGAAAAACTTAGAAAGTACGACGATTTGGTGCGCCGAGCAAATCAAACTTGGTCACAGAAGCTATGGCAGGCTATAAAGAAGTGGTGGGACAATACAGGAAAAAAATGGGCACTCCGCTTGGCATGGATGGTCGGTGTGGCCATCGGAAGTTTTCTTTTTATTTGTCTTCTGAGTCTGTTATTCCCTTCCAAGGGAAACAAGGTGTTGGTAAAAGCTGAACAGAGAGATGGACTTTGGGGACTGGTGAATAGTAAAGGAGAGACGGTTTTGCCTTTTGAATATGACAGTATTGTGACCGACAGATTTGATACTATCTATGCGCGGGTCTACCAGAAAGGGAACGTCGGATTGGTAAAAACACCCACTGGCGAGGAAATTGTTCCCTGCAAATACCAGAGCATTGGAGAACGTGATCAAAGCTCTTCTTTTAGAGGAAAGCTGATAGCTGTCAAGAAAGATGATGGTAAAATGATGTTCGTTGATTACAATGGCGAGCCTAAAGGGCGACAAAACTGGGACCGTGCTCGCTGGTGGAGCGATGCTGAATATGGCGTAGTCGGACGGAAGATTGGTGGAGTGATGAAATATGGATTTGTCAATGAACAGGGAGAACTCGTAATTGATTGCCAATATTCTAATACGTATAATTTCTTTGAAGGTCTTGCCCTTGTGAAGAAGGGTTATAGAATAGCTGATCCATGGATATGTATTGACAAGGATGGAAAAGAACAATACAAGCTAAAATATACTATGTGTGACATATATCACGATTCATTAATGGCTGTAACAGATTGTTACGAGTGGACAGCTACTTCTTGTTTTGGCTTTGTTGACAGAAAAGGGGAATTGGTTATTGGTATGTATTTTACGCCTTGGGCAGACAATGGTGATTTTTGGATTCCAAGATTTCATAAAGGAAAGGCACGGGTCTGCTACAACGGACAAAATGGTTGGATTGACAAGTCTGGAAAATTTACTCCACAGAAATAATGATAAATTATTAGTGATGCAATAT
>CAVJNH010000054.1:0-19367 GCA_963651005.1 Oscillibacter sp. MSJ-31 | reverse complement strand
TACACCATTCCCATCCCTTCGGCAGTTCATACGGATAATGCGGCGTATCAGAAGGTTTTGCGGACTTCTTGGTTGTCTTTATTTTCCCTTCTTTGAAGAGTTGTTCCTTTTCCTCACGGATGCGCTGGAGCGACAGAGCAACTTTTCGCTCAACTCTACAAAATATGTCATAGAGAACGTTTGAGCGATTTATTCCTTACAAACAATCCGGGTTCTGCGACTGACCCAAAAAGGGCACTCGGGTCCTTTAATCGTTTCACTCGAGTGAATTGATCAAATCACTCGAGTGAATCGATCGATTCACTCGAGTGCGTTTTTCATCCCCCTATTTTCATCTTTGCGATACCCCTTGACAGCCGCTTCCGAATTGCTGACAAAAGCAGAACGCCATACCATACGTCCTCAGACGCTTGAACTAAAAAACTCGCAAAGAAACTCGTTTTCTTTTTGCATTTCTCTCGCTTATTCGTACCTTTGTGGCAGTTAATGGAAAAATAAGCATGATAATACATCTACAATATGGACAGCGACACCCTTGACTTTGCGACCTACTGCATAGGCAACCTCTCACGCCGTTTGGGTCTTAGCGGCAAAGAAGTCTACAATCGGCTCAAGACATCCGGAATATTGGAAGAATACATTATTCCGAGTTATAATGTGCTGCATACATTCAGCAAAGAATACTTGATGGAAGACCTCACCGACTATATGAGGGAGAAAGGAGTGCTTAGCTGACCATGAATGTTTTTCACGCATCCACACAAGAAATACAAAGTCCCGATATTCTGCATAGCAGACCGTATCTTGACTTTGGCCCTGGGTTCTATGTCACCACACTGCGCCAACAAGCCATCGATTATGCCGAGAGATTCAAACGCCGGAAGCACCAAGCATGGCTTAACATCTACGAGTTGAACGATTGCTACAAAAATTACAGGCTCCTGAAATTTGAACAGTACGACGCAGCGTGGCTGGATTTTGTTGCAACCTGTAGAAAGGGTATCATTGGGGACGATTATGATGTTGTGCGCGGTGGTATTGCCAACGACAAGGTGTTCCGCACTATAGACCTGTATTTTTCCGGTGATATAACGAAAGATGAGGCACTCCGACGTTTGCTCTACGAAAGGCCCAACGACCAGCTGTGCTTCCGCACGCAAAGAATCATCGACGAATGTTTGACTTTTCAAAGCAGTATTCTGTTATGACACATCACGACGAAGGCTATTATGCTATACTCGATGCAAAGTCTGCACGCATCATTGAGGCCATCAGCCAACTGCACCATGTTTCTTTGGACGATGCCATGGAAATATTTTATAATTCCGACATCCAACAGTTGATGAGCGAAGGGGTTGCCGACCTACACTGCCGTAGCGACCTGTATCTGGCCGAAGGGGCTTGGAATGAGAACAACTATAAGAAGCAATGATGGAGGCAATCAAATATACAACAGATTCCCTCCACCAATTCGCCAGAACTTATACCAAAGCCTATTTCACCTACCCCACTCCACCAGGATGCGGAACACCTTGCCCGGATGCTTGTCCCACCACTGCATGGTCTCCAATGCCTCGTCGGGAGTGATGACTTTCGTGATGAGCTGGTCGGTCGGACAAGTGCCCCTTTCCAGATAGCGGATGACGGCACGGAAATCCTGCGGCGTGGCATTGCGCGAACCACGGATGTCGAGTTCCTTCTGCACGAAGAGCTTCGTCTGGAAAGACACCTCACTCTTGGCGTAGCCGATGCAGGCGACACGTCCGGTGAACGCCACCTCCTCCACGGCCATCTGATAGGTGGGCACACTGCCCACCGCCTCTATCACGACATCCGGGCCGAAGCCGCCGGTAATCTCCTGCAACCGCTGGTGTACCGGGTCGGTCATGGTATTGATGGTGTATGAAGCACCCATCTCCCGGGCAATGGCCAGTTTCTCGTCGTCCAGGTCGGCAGCCACGACCGTGGCACCGCGCAGGGCGGCGCGCACGACGGCTCCCATGCCCACCATGCCACAGCCGATGACCATCACCACGTCGGTGTCGGTCACCTGGGCACGCCCCACGGCATGGAATCCCACCGACATCGGTTCCACCAAGGCGCAGACCTTCGGTGTGAGCTGTCCGGCAGGAATCACCTTCTCCCAAGGCAATATGATATGTTCGCGCATAGCACCGTGACGCTGTACGCCCAGCGTCTCGTTGTGCTGACAGGCATTCACCCTGCCGTTGCGGCACGAAGCACACTTGCCGCAGTTGGTGTACGGATTGCAGGTCACGACCATGCCGGGCTTCAGACTGTCGGGCACGCCGTCGCCGACAGCTTCGATGACCGCCCCCACCTCGTGGCCGGGGATGACCGGGTTGAGTGCCATCGTGTTGCGCCCCCGGAAGGTATTGAGGTCGGATCCGCAGAAGCCGACATATTGCAGTTGGAGCAGCACTTCGCCTGCTGCGAGCGGTTTCGGGTCGTCGATGTCGATGACCCGGAGTTCCTGATTGTGGGATATTTGTATTGCTTTCATCTTTGAAGTATGGATTTTATTGTTCATTACGGTCTGTCACCTTGTAGCCGCGCCAACCGTAGTAGGCACAGAACATGAAGCAGACAAGCGGCACGAGATAGGCCACCTGATAGAGGGTCTGGCAGTGGTGCATCACGAAGGCCGTGAGCTGCGGCACGCAGGCATTGCCCACGATGGCCATCACCAGAAAGGCCGACCCGCTCTTGGTCTGTGCGCCCAGTCCCCGGAGGGCCAGAGAGAACTGCGTGGGGTACATGATGGACATGAAGAACGAGATGCCCATCATGCAGTACAGCCCCGTCCGTCCTCCGGCCACAGCCACGACCGCACAGAGGCCGACGTTCGCCAGGGCATAGACGAGCAGCATATCCTGCGGTTTGAAGCGTCCCATCAGCAGGGTGCCCACCCAGCGTCCCAGCAGGAAGCAGAGCATATAGATGCCGAACCACGTGGTGGCCTCGCCCTCGCCGATGCCGGCATAGGTGCAGCAGTAGACGAGGAACAGGCTGTTGACCGCCGTCTGTCCGCCGTTGTAGAAGAACTGTGCGATGACTCCCCAGCGGAGGTGCGGACGGCGGAGCACCGAGAAGTCAATCAGTTTCGTTCCGTCCGTTTCCTGTTCCGTATCGGTTCGGGGGGCCGTCTCGTCGTCCGTCTTCGGCAACCGGGCGAAGACGAAGACCAACGCCACCACGGCCAGGACACCGCCCAGCAACAGGTAGACGTGGGAGAAGCGGCCACTGCCCAACACCGCCTTGCTCAGGAACATGGCCGCCACGAAGGCTCCCAGTCCGTTGATGGCCTGTGCGAGATTCAGTCGCCGCGGTGCCGTCTCGGGTTTCCCCAACACCGTGACGTAGGGGTTTGCCGCCGTTTCGAGGAAGCACATCCCCGTGGCAATCACGAAGAAGACGGCCAGATAGAGTCCGTAGGCGTTCACCCTCGACGCAGGCAGGAAGAGAAAGGCCCCCGAAGCCGCCAACAACAATCCGAAGATGATGCCCGCCTTGTAGCTGAACCGCTTCAGGAACATGGCGATGGGGATGGGGCAGACAAAATAGGCCAGCCAGTAGGCACTCTCGGTAAAGGAAGCCTCGAACGTGTTCAGTTCGCAGGTCTTCATCAGTTGCCGTATCATGGTGGGCAGGAGGTTGCTGCTGATCGCCCAGAGGAAGAACAGGGAGAACACGAGCACCAACGGCAGAAACTGTTTCTTATTCATCGTCTTGCATGGTTTTATTCAGACATATTCTTGACATAAGGCAGTTCGGGCAGGTTCCCGAAGCCATAGAAGGTCCGGGCGTTCCCACCCAGGAATTTCCGTTTGAAACCGTCCGTCAGTTCTCCGGACTTCAGTATGAAGTCGTAGGACATCCGGTAGGTGATGGCGGTGATGGTACGTGGATAGTCGCTGCCCCACATCAGCTTGTCCTCGCCGACCCAGTCTGCCGCCTCGCGGATGCGCCGGACGGCGGTGGGGAAGGGATAGAATTCGGCGTTGTAGAGCCACGTGATGCCGCCGGACTCGATGCGCACGTGGTCGCCTTTCGCGGCCAGCATCACCTGCTGCCGGAACGAGGCCGTGGTGGGCATCCCGAAATGGCCGACGGCCACCTTCAGCTTCGGACACTCCGCGATGACCTCCGCCATCTCCCCGATTTGCCGCTCGTCGTCGGCCAGACAGATGGACAGGACGAGACCCTGTTCCTCCAGCAGTTTGAACACGGGCATCCGGTCCAGCAGCGACTGCCCCAGCAGCCGGTGTCCCGGAATGGCCAGGCCGCGCAGTCCCATGCGGATGGCCTGCCGTGTGCCATCCACGTCCGTGGCCATGCCCAGACAACAGAAGCGGTCGGGATAGTCGCGTTGCACCTGTGCGAGATAGGCGTTCTGGTTGCCGTCGATGATTTCCTGTACCACGACCGCTCCCCCCACCTGCGCATAGTCCATGTTGGAGAGGAACACCTCGGCCGAGTTCCGGCCGTCAATCATGAACGGCGGCAGCATCTGCACCTCCTCGCCGAAGAACAGCGAGCGCGAACCGTTGGGCGACAGCGTGCGGATGGGGCTGCCCTCCACCACGGTGTCCTGTTTCAGCCAGAGGTGGCTGTGTGCATCGATAATCGTCATACCTTAGGCCGTGTCACGCGTTTATGAATTGGCCCAGCTCACGCGGAGCTGGTCTCCGATGATGGCTCTCACCTCCGCAACCAGTCGGGCGTCGGCCTGCTGGCCGGCCCATTCCATGTTGCGCTTCACGTTCTGCGGATTGGCCGACGAGAAGAGGGTGCTGGCGATGCGCGGGTTGCCCACACTGTATTGGATGGCCAACTGCTCTATCGGGCAACCCTTCTCCTGACAGTGGAGCGCGGCCTTCGCACAAGCCTCCACCAGCGGTTTGGGAGCCGGATGCCAGTCGGGCACGCCGCGCATGGTGAGCAGTCCCATGGAGAGCGGCGAGGCGTTGATGACACCGATGCCCCGCTCCTCGAAATAGTCCAGATAGTCTAACAGCTCGTCGTCGTTCAGACAGTAGTGGCAGAAGTTCAGCACACTCTCCACGGTGCCTGCCGGCGTGTGGTCAATCACCCATTTGATGTTCTTCAACTGCAGATCCGTGATGCCCACGTGACCCACCACGCCCTTCTCCTTCAGCTCCACCAGTGCAGGCAGCGTCTCTTCGCAGACCTTCTGCAGACCGCCCGGCAGGGCGGCCTGGAACTCGATGTCGTGGACGTTGATGATGTCGATGTAGTCCACGTTCAACCGTTCCATGCTCTCGTAGACGCTCTCCGTAGCGCGCTTGGCACTGTAGTCCCACGTGTTCACGCCGTCCTTGCCGTAGCGTCCCACCTTGGTGGACAGGAAGTACTTGTCTCTGGGGATGTGCTTCAGGGCTTTCCCCAGTACCGTCTCGGCCTTGTAGTGGCCGTAGTACGGACTCACGTCGATGAAGTTGATGCCGCCCTCAATGGCCGTTTCCACTGCCGCAATGCTCTCGGCCTCCTTCGTCTCGTGGAAGACACTGCCCAGCGACGACGCTCCAAAACTCAGGCTGGAAATCTCCAGTCCTGTCTTTCCCAATTTTCTGTATTCCATAGTGTTCTGTTTTTAGTCGTAAAGGTAAAACATCCGTTCCATCATGTGCCATTTCTCGGCACTGGTCACCGCGGTGCCGCACCGCTGGAACCGTCCGACCAACGCTTCCCATTCCGTCTGCCTCGGCAGGACGGCCAGCCGGTCCATCGCCGTCTGCCAGTCGAAGTCCTCCGGAGCATCCACCACCATCACCAGCCGGTTGCCGGAGATGTAGATTTCCATTTCCAGGATGCCCACCGCCCGGATGCCGTCCCGGATTTCCTTCCAATGGCATTGTTCGCTGTGCAGCTTGCGGTACGCCTGTATGGTTTCCTCGTCTGCATGCAAATCCAGTTGCTGTACGTATCTCTTTACTGCAACATCGTATTTCTTCTGTTTGTATCCGTCCATTGCGTTATAGTTTTAGAATGACGCGGCGAAGGTACACACAAAATGCCGGATTTCGTAGCATTTTGTTGTCGGAGTATAGGACAATATTGTACTATTACCGCATATTCTTCCGATAGGCCATCGGAGTCATCCCCGTGGTCTTCTTGAAAAGGCGGATAAAGTAGGACTGGTCGCTGTACCCCAAAGCGTATGCAATTTCCTTGATGGGAGATTCTTCCGTAATCAGCAGGAGCTCGGCCTTGTCTATCTTCTTCCTGTTGATGTATTGCAGCGGGGGCATCCCTATCGTCTTGACAAAGAGGCGCACGAAATGCGACTTGGTCACGCAGGCCAACGAAGCCAGGGTGTCCAGGCAGATGGCATCATAGATGTGGTTGTGGATGTAGGTGAGGACTTTGGACAGCCGCTTGTCCTTCGTCCACACCCGCGGCGTGGCCTTCCTCACGAAACGGGAAAAAAGCAGCAGGATGCTTCCCCGCAGTTCCAACTTGGCATCCAGCGTCAGTTCATTGTAACGGCGCACATAGCCAATGAACTTGCTCATATAGTCATAGGAAGTGGGGTCGCTGGCCGGCAGTTCCGCCTCCGGATGGCAGTTACACATATTATATAATATAGCCTCATCCAGAGGTGCCGCACCCACCTCTACCGGAAACTCGTAGAAGTCGAAGATGTCGATTTCCTTTTTGAACCCCTCAAAGAAATGCAGATAGTAATGGCCGAACCTTCCCGAACACTCATAGCTGTGCATGGTATGGGCAGGAATGATGTACAGGTGTCCCGGCCTCAGACAGACCACCCGGTCGGGCAGACAGAGCCGGGCTTCCCCTTCCGTCACGAGGTACACCCGCGTGAACGGCGACACGACGTCTTTCCAGTTCCAGTCCCCGTCATGCCGGGCAAATCCGACATTCAGCATTTGAAAATTCAGCGATTCTATAGGTATGTCCATATCCGTTTCAAGTTTCCACTGCAAAAGTAAGCATTATTTTTCAGAAACGCCCGCCGTTTTCCTTAAAAAATCAATATTGTGCTATTCTTCATAAAGATTATCCAACCCTTATACGGGAAAATGCCGTATCTTTGCAGCGGAATTTAACAAGAACATAATACTATAACTATGAAAACCTGTTTATTCATGAAGAAAACGGCGTTGGCAACCGGACTGATCTTCGCCGTGGCGAACGGACTCCAGGCGCAGGACTACCAGGTGCCGGTGTCCGAAGCAGACGAGCCGATGCAAACCGGAAAGTTCAAGCCTACGTGGGAATCACTGGAAAAGGACTACCAGGCTCCGGAATGGTTCAGAAACGCGAAGTTCGGCATCTGGGCACACTGGGGACCGCAGTGCGTAGAAGGGTCGGGCGACTGGATGGCCCGCGAGATGTACATGGAAGGAACCAGAAAGTACAAGCACCACGTGGAGCACTACGGTCATCCCTCCGAGGTCGGCTTCAAGGACATCCTGCCCCTGTTCAAGGCGGAGCACTGGAACCCGGACAAGCTGGTAGCGTTCTACAAGAAGATCGGGGCGCAGTATTTCTTCGCCCTTGGCAACCACCACGACAACTTCGACCTCTGGGACTCGAAGTACCAGCCATGGAACTCCCAGAACATCGGCCCGAAGCGCGACATCCTCGCAGGATGGGCGGCAGCGGCCAAGAAGCAGGGCCTGCCCTTCGGTATCAGCTTCCACGCTGACCACGCCTGGACATGGTACGAGCCGTCGCAACGCTACGACCGCAGCGGCGAGAAGATGGGTGTCCGCTACGACGGCACGCTCACCAAGGCCGACGGAAAAGGCAAATGGTGGGAGGGCTACGACCCGCAGGACCTCTATGCACAGAACCACCCGATGAGCGAAGGCAGTTGGGCCGACGGTATGATCCACCGCCAGTGGGCATGGGGCAACGGAGTGGCCATGCCGACACAGAAGTACGTCACCAACTTCTACGACAGGACGCTGGATGCCATCAACCGCTACAATCCGGACCTCATCTATTTCGATGTGACGGCACTGCCGTTCTACCCCATCAGCGATGCCGGCCTCAAGATTGCCGCCCACTTCTACAACCACAACATGGCTGTCCACAAAGGGAAACTGGAGGCCGTCATGCTCTGCAAGATTCTCGACGAGAACCAGCGCAAGGCATTGGTATGGGACGTGGAGCGCGGCGCACCCAACAAGATTCTGCCCGAACCTTGGCAGTCATGCTCGTGTCTGGGCGACTGGCACTACAACACCTCCGTCTATGAGCGGGGATCCTACAAGTCGGCTGCATCGGTCGCCAAACTGCTGGTGGACATCGTCAGCAAGAACGGCAACCTGCTGCTGAGCGTGCCCCTCCGCGCCGACGGCACCTTCGACGAGAAGGAAGAGAAGATTCTCAACGAGTTCGGCGACTGGATGGCCATCAACAAGGAAGCCATCTACGACACGCGCCCCTGGAAAATCTTCGGTGAAGGGCCGATAGCCGATTCCGACATCAAGATCAATGCGCAGGGCTTCAACGAGGGCGCATACACCAACGCCACCGCGGCGGAGAAACGCTTCACCCAGACCGACGAGGCACTCTATGTCACGCTGTTGGCATGGCCGGAAGAGGCTCAGGTGACGGTCAAGTCGCTGGCCTTGAACAGCACGCTCTATCCCAAGAAGATTTCGCGTGTGGAACTGCTCGGCTACGGCAAGATTCCGTTCCGCCGCACGGCAGACGGCCTCGTCGTCACCCTTCCGACCCAACGGCTCAACAACATCGCTCCGGTCATCAAAATCAAGAAGTAATTCCCATCTAAACGACAGATACAATTAGATTTAGGTTAGTTAGTTTTGATTAGTTATTTGCGAAAGAGGATGTGTCAAAACAGGCACATCCTCCTTGTTTTATAAGTCTGTCAGAGTAATCCGGCCATATACAAAGGCAAATAGATCACTCCGTTTTCCACTTTGACATCTGCGGCATGCAGCACTATCGGCTCCGCCACGGCCGAGGAATATTTCTTGGTAAACCGCTCCAATGAGGTCAGTGTATAACGGGCTGTGGATTTCACCTCTATCGGATGAATGTTGTGACGAGTACTGATAATGGCCTTTGACACAAGGAAATCTACCTCCATACGTTCATCGGCATCGGTTTTGCTGTATGAAGAGAAGAAATACAACTTATGTCCTGCTGCACGCAACATCTGTGCCACTACATTCTCCACAAGCATTCCCTTGTTGAGTTCCAGCTTGTCGTGCATGAGTTTTCTGTAGAGTTCCTCCGCCCGGATCTTGGCCTCTGTGAAAGCATGGGAAATCAAGAGCCCGGTATCGGCCATATAGAGTTTACGCGAGCCTTCAACGGTACGCATTTCCAGACCTACCGTTGGTTCAGTCGCAGCAAAACAGGTATTCACCACACGTGATTCGTCGAGCCAAAAGAATGCTGTCTCCACACTTCTGCCTCTCGTACCCTTACCCAGTGCGGAAAGTCTGAACTTCTTCTCATGTTTCTGGAGTTGCGAGGGAATCGTGTCAAAGATTCTGGTAGCCTTGGCCTCCTGACCGACGGCATATTTGCTGATGTCGCTGCGATACAGGGAGAGAATGTTGCGTTTCGTCCGGTCCACCTCATCGAAGTCCTTGGTATCAATCCAGTCTTTCACCGCCTGCGGCATACCTCCAATAATCATATACAGACGCATATATTCCATCATCTTCCGGTGTAGCGACTGCCCCAATGGCTTCCGGTTAGTAAAGCACTCCCTGACATAATCCATCATCATGTCGTCGCCCAAGGCCCAAAGGAATTCTTCCAAATCCATAGGATACATGTCTATCCGGTGCTCCTCGCTGGGTATGTTGATGTCCTTCACATTGGCATTGATGCTCATCAGTGAACCCGTCTCTATATAGTCGTAACGTCCGTCCTTCACGAGATACTTGATGGCCTCACGGGCTATGGGATATTTCTGTATCTCATCGAAGATGACAAGAGATTTCCTTTCATACAGCTTCACTCCCGTTTCCAGCATCAGGTGCATGAAGAAGGAGTCAAGTTGTCCTGCGTAATCTGTGAACAGACTACGGATGGCCTGGGTCGTATCGGTGAAGTCTATCAGGATGTACGACTGGTATTCCCTCTTGGCAAACTCCTCCACAATCCAGCTTTTGCCCACTCGCCTCGCCCCGTCAATCAGGAGCGCTTCCTTCCGGCTTCTCTTTTCTTTCCACAAGAGCAGGTCTTGATAAATCTTTCTGCGCATAGTCCATTCCTTTTCTTCGTCCATCATGCACCATTCCAAGGATTCCGTGAGGCTCCATTATGCACCATTCCAAGGTGAAAGATGAGGCCATTTATACACCATTCCAAGGTTTACGGCTACAAAGGTAATGTAAACCGAGAGAAAAACAAAACAAACAAGGCGTTTATTTTATATTTCCCTGCCCAGGAAAAATTATTTCCCTGAGGGTGTGTCATGATGGACTTATGACGCACCCTCTTGTTTTTTGCCTTTTTAGTGACGGTTAAAATAGGGTCTGTGACTTGCCCGTTATGACAAGTCCAAGGAGAGCTGTACGGGCTTGAAGCATTTTGTCTTGCCAACTGTCGGGTTCAGAGCCAGAGACTTCATGCACTCGTTAATCTGACGAAGACTTTTCCTGTTGTACGCCTCTTCCAGCAAAGAGGCTTGATCTGGATTGATTCCTTTTATATAGGGTATCCGTAATTTGCGAAGGTGTTGGCTTTGCCACCTTGGATACCCTCCATTCATACAATTGGAAATGTCCCGTATTTGCTTATTGACAAAGTCTGACATCAATATTGCGCATAAGACTTTCAACAAGTGAATATCCTCTCCCGTAACATAGTATATGTTATGGAGTGGATAAAAATGTCCTTCATCTATAAACAGCAAAGAGTTTCCTGAAATATCAGGAATGAGTATCTTTGGAGTTTTTTGCAAATCCAGCTTCACTTTGTCTATCGTGCGATACCATTTCAAAGGATTCTTCTTGGCGACATGTCTGTTGGAGAGAATCTCCTTATTCCTTTCCAAGTAGTTTTTTGCCTTAGGAAAACGAGATAAGTCAATCAGTTCTCCTTCCTTGTTGTAGGGGTTCAGGAGATATTCACCATGCCAGTTTTTCTTGTTGCCAGTCAAGTCCCGTGCATTGATGGCTGGCAGCAACAGCTCTTCCTCCACTTCTTCCTTCAGTGAGGAAGAAATGTAGATTTTGTCGGCACCCGTTGCAATGCCGATGCCAATGTGAAAACCTTGCTCTTCAATGAACAGGAAGGCATTGTCTTGCGTCAGGTCACAAAACATTGGGCTCCAGTCTTCCGTAGTACACATCCTTCTGGAGGTTGGCCGCTTCCATTCCAATTGGTCTGTTGCGTCTATTTTTGTATAGTGGAACAGATGGGCAGGAACTTCGTTGGAGATGATAGTGATGGCAGGGTAAGCCAAGACGTTGTCTTGAAAAGCATCGGCTTGTTCCATGTCTACGATAGCTTGTAAGCGGAAATTGCGGGCGATGAAACCTCTCAATTTCTTGCCATATTCATTTCTCAACCATCGATTAGCACAAATGAAACCGTGTTTTCCTCCAGGCTTGAGGCACTTCAAGGTCTTTTCAAAGAACAAGACATACAGGTCGGCTCTGTAATGGAAGGTCGCAAATTTTCTTTTGTAAAGGGTTCGGGTAGCAGCAGGAATTTTCTCATATCTTATATATGGAGGGTTTCCTACCACAAAGTCAAACCTCTCTGTAGCGTCTTCTTGCAAGAAGTCTTTTATTCTGAGACAAGGTAAGGGATGGTTGGGGAATATGTGATGGATGTGCTGGCGGCATCGCTCGATTTTCTTCGGGTCAATGTCGTATGCAACAATATTGTTTTCTATAATCGAACAAGGGTCGAAGTGGTGTTGCCTTGCCGACGATAGCACCCTGTGCATCATTTCAATGAGGAATGCTCCTTCACCACAGGATGGCTCTAAAATCTTATATTGAGACAAATCTTTGTCCGCCGTATAGCCAACGAGGTTCAGTATGTGTCTGACAACTATGGGGGATGTAAACACATCTCCTTCAAGTTCCCATTTTGTGGAAATAGGATAGGTCTCAGATGCCAAACTCATACGTATGTCCGATTAAATATCCATAGAGTGAATGAAGGAAAGCATGGAGGGAAATGCTCTCGTCCACATCTCCAAACTCCTTGTCTTCATTTGTCCACAACAAAGCTGTGGATGTATAATGCCGCTCCTTGGTCAGTTCTTGGCAAAGAATCTTGTAGCGTTCTATATAGGACGCTCCTTTGAATTCTTCTCTTACAAGGAAATGGTTTTCGTGATTCTTGACGGGGATTGTGGATTTCGTATCTTTCCCAATTACCATAAGATAGCCCAACCATGGTGCTTCTTGGTGCGGAAATTGCTCTTTCTTATAGGCTGTCCAAAAGTCGACGGCAGACCCTATGGCTTCTTCTGCCCTGTTGTTGAAGTTATTTCCGTATGAACCGACTTGTGATTTTAGTTCGATGGCAACCAATAGTTTATTGGATGGCGTGATGATGATAAAGTCCCAATCTTTGGAAGAACGGAAGTACCCCGGAAGATAATTGTTTTTTGTATAAATGCAAGATTCGGAAACACCAACAGAAATGGCAAGGTCTTTGAGTATCTTGATGAAACCATCAAGCTGTTTTCCGCCAACGACGGCACCTCGGTTCGACTTGTCGGTACTATGGGCGAGTTGACTCTTTTTGGTATTCCAAAAAGTTGTTATGGCATTTTGTATGGCTTCCTTATAGTCATTTTGCATCATTCTGTCTTCTTATTTGCTTGCAAAAATAAATAAAAAAGTTGGTTGTGCCAAGGAAATGGCTGACTTTTTACCCCAGTTCGGGATAAGGAAGTAGCCCAGGAAAAATTATTTCCCTGCCCAGAGAAAAAATTTTCTCCGGGCAGGGCGTTTTTATTTGCGTCCCATGAGGTCGTCGTTCGACACCTGTTTGTTGGTCTTCTTGACCGAAGCCTTCAGATTGCCGAAGCGGAAGGAGAAGCCGATCTGGGCGTACCAGTTGGGCGTGTCGTCGTGGCGGAGACCCATGTAGTCGCCCTTGACGTAATGGGTGTCCGAATCTTTCTGGTAATTGCCACGGATATAGACGATGAGGCGGTCGTCCTTGAGGAAGGAGCGTTGCAGCGACATGGTGTACTGCTGCCAGGATCCTTCATAGCTGTAGAGCGTGAGCGGTGTGCCATAGTCGATGTAGGCGGACAGGGAGAAGGTCAACTGGAGCGGCAGTTCCTGCGTTATCTGGTTGTAGGTGTTGAACTGCCAGCGGTGCATGGCCAGCCCCTGCGACGCATTGGCCTTGTTCAGCCAGCGGACGGTGCTGTTGCTCGTGAACTTGGTTGTGGGCGTGATTTCCCACTGGATGTAGGGAGCCAGTTGGAAATAGTGGACTTTCCCCAGATTGTCGTAGCTCGACATGAAGCGGCCGTCCTCCACCCATTTCAGTGCAGCGATGGCATCGTCGCACAGGCTGTATGCCGCATTGAGACTGGCGGTCAGTTTGGAAGTCATGAGGTTATAGCCCAGCGTGAAGCCGTGGACTTTCGACGTGCCCAACTGCGGATTGCCGTAGCTGACGCTGGTGGGCGTTTCCCTGCGGAACGGGTTGAGGTAGCTGATGCCGGGACGGGAGAGCCGCACGTTGTAGGCCAGCTTCAGCGAGTGGTGGTCGTTGAAGCGCCAGGTGGTGCGCACGGAGGGCACGAGGTCGTTGAAGCGGCGGCTGAAATCGTCCTGCGAACCGTCGGGCCACGAACCCTTCATGCGCGAGGTCTCGTAGCGCAGTCCGGCGGCGGCGGTCAGTCCGCCCACCTTATATTTGTACTCGGCATAGGCGGCTCCCACATCGGTCGTGTGGTCGAACTTCGTGGCAGGCGAGCGCAACAGCGCGCCGTCGAGATACTCTCGGCGCAGGTTGTCGCTGCTGTTCAGGCGGAGCACATACTTGCCGCCCACGTCGAGCGAATGGTGGCTGTTGAAGGGCCGCTCGTAGTCGACCTGCAGGGTGTGCTCGTTGAAGTGGGAGCGGTTGTCCATCCACTGGGTGTCGTAGTCTCCGTAGTTGATGCAGTCGGACAGGTCATAGAAGCCGTCGTCGTGGGAGCGCGTGGTGGAATAGAGGTAGTCGACGGCCAGCGTCTCGCCCTTCCTGCGGAAGCTGTGCTGGTACGACAGTTGCAGGTCGATGTCGAAATAGCGCGTGTCCCGGTCTCTATAGTCCATCTGCATGGCATAGAGCGCATTACCGGCGGCATCATCCAGCCGTTGGTAGCTGCCGCCACGGGTTTTCACGTCATAGGCAAAGCCGCTGGCGGCCAGCGTGAGGAGGTTGCAGGAGTCCAGCTCCAGACTGGCATCCACGCCGTACCAACTGTTGTACCCCGGGTTCTTGCTGCGTTCGACCGCCTGGTAATGGTTGTTGCTGTCGGTGTACGTATAGTCGGAAGTCGCGGTCTGCTGCCACTTCTGGAAGGCACAGCCGACGTAAGGGGCTATGGTCAGCTTGCCGCTCTGCGCCGTCAGATAGAGCGTGCCGTTGTAGGGATTGGTGGCGCGCCCGAGCCCGGCAGCCGAAGTGAACGTGCCCGTCAGACCTTCCAGATGGCTCTGCCGGTCCATCACGATGTTGAGGATGCCCACCAGTCCCTCGGCGTCGTACTTCGCTCCGGGTTCCGTGATGACCTCGATGCGTTTCACCATACTGGCCGGAATGCCTTTGAAAAGCTCCTTGGCATTGTTGGTGAAGGAACGGTCGGGACGGCCATTGCGGAAAATCTTGAAGTCGGAAGACCCCTTGATTTTGATGGTGCCGTCGGCCTCGACGGTGACGTAGGGCACCTTCTTGAGCATCTCCGTCAACGGGTTGGTCTTGGCCTCCGGGTCGGCGGTCACGTCGTAGCTGACGCGGTCGTCCTGGGTCTTCACCAACTGTCGCTGGGCACTGACGGTCAGTTCGCCCAGTCCTATATTCTTGTAGATGTCGGCAGAGTCGCCGGCAACTGCGGTAGAGTCGGTCTGTGCCTTCGCTGTCGGGCACAGGAGGAGCAGCAGGGCGGCCAGTGTTTGTGTTTTCATTGTCCTGAGATACTTTGTTATAAGAGTGTTTTTATTGTTGTGTTTTCTATAGGGTCATTTTGTTCCGAGATAGGCGGCGGCCTGTTGGAGCATGCCGTCGAGATAGGTGTCGGGCAGGGTCTGTTCCACGGTGGTGCGCAGATCGGAGAGGGTCTTGTTGCAGGTCTGCTGCTCCACCGGAGTCAACAGGTTGCCGTGGTCTTTGCAGAGGGCCACCATCTTGGCGGCAATGCCCACCTGCAGCATCTTCTGGTCAGCATCCTTGATGGCATCGAGGAACGCCACACGGAGCAGTCCGAACTGCGTGATGAACTCGATGTCGTTGGTGACCTTCTGGCTGTCGCCGACCAGTTGGTGTTGCCGGAGGGTGAGCTGTCCCTTGTCGTCGTATTGCTCCACTATCAGCGAGTTGCCCGAGAGGGTGGCGCGCCGGCGGCTGAGTCCCTTCTCCACCGTCCTGTCGCTCTTCTGCAGGCTCTTGCTGAGGTTGGGGTTCTTGCCGTAGATGTGGTAGTAGTAGCAGTGGAAGCTCTTCCCCTCCTTGAACCACACGAAGAGATAGGCGTGGCGACGGAGGGAGTCGGTCGGCTCCCGGAAGCAGGCACCGTAGTAATAGTGGGACTTCTGGGAGCCCAACAGCACGGAATATTCGTTGTTCACGCCGTAAGTGTACCGCCGCACATAGCCGAGCTTTCCGCCCTTGGGGGTCTTGATGTAGAAGGAATAGGCTTTGGACTGCTCGCTGAGGATGGCCTGCTCCAACTGCTTGACGAGGGACTCGTCACGGGCGGGAATCTCAAATTCCGTGAACTTGCAGTAAGTGGAGGGGGAGTCGGGAGTGTCCACATAGTCGGTACGCGACAACAGCTTGACCGCCGGACGGTTCATGACCTCCTGATAGGCTTTCTGGAACGTTTCCTGGGCCTGAAGGCCGGTGGTTGCCAACAGGGCAGCCAGGATTACTATCATCTTTTTCATTGTAGTATGGTTTTGCATTATTGTTCGATATATTCTTCTTCGTCAGTGTCGAGGGCATCCATCGCCTGAAGGAATTCCATCTTGGCATCGCCGAACTCCGCCGTCTGTTGCAGTTGCATGGCCTGAAGCAGGCGGTCGGCCTGGCGGATGGCCTCGTCCAGTTCCTTCTGGCTGATTTCGTAGTCGGAGGTTTCCGGCGTTTCCTGTACCTTTTGATCTGTCGTTTCGGCAAGATAGGTCTTCGGGGGCGGCGGCATACTGCGCAGGCGGCGCACCTTCCGTTTCACGGGCTTCACCGGAGGAACGGCAGTGCTGTCGGCAGGGGCTTGCTTGTCCACGGCCACGGTGTCGGCCACCGCCTCGCTGACGGACTGCGGCACCTGTGCCAGCGGTGTGGTATCATCGGAAGGACGGTGCCAGAGCGTCAGCGCACCCGTCAGCAACACGGCCACCGAAGCGGCGGCGACAGCCGTCCAGCGCAGCACCAGCCGGTGGGGCTTCCGGGGTGCGGCAGCCGCAGTCCGGTCTGCGTCAAACATACGGAACATCTCGCCGTAAGCCTGCCAGTCGGCGGCAGGAATATCCGAGGGGCGGTCGGCAGGCGTGGCCGTGCGGAAGAACTCGGTCAACCGGGTTTCTTCTTCCACCGTTGTTGCACCGTCCATGAAGCGTGCGAGCAGGTCGCTGAGTGGTTTGTTTGTCATTGTCGGTTCCTTTCTTTGATTTCGTTGAACAGTTTTCGGCGTGCTGCAGAGAGCAGGGTGGCGACAGAGGCTTCGCCGATGCCCAGGAGTGCGGCTATTTCGGCATTGGAGCGCCGCTCGGTCTGCCGCAGTCTCAGCACTTGTATCTCGCGTGGCGGCAGTTGTTCGATACGGCGACGGAGCCACTGCTCGTCTTCGTGCCATTGCAGTTGCCGGTCCGGCGTGTCCGTGACGGGGATGTCGAGGGGAGCAGCCGCCGTTCCGCTGTCGAGGCGGACGGAAGGTCGCCGTCGCCGCTGTTGGTCGATGGCCACGTGGCGGGCCACGACGACCGCCAGCCGGGCGGCGTGTGTCGCATCGCGGAGCGTGTCGTGCACGGCCCAGAGGCGCAACATCGTCTCGCTCGCCGCGTCGTCGGCATCTGCGCTGTCGGGCAGCATCCGGTTGGCGGTCTGCCAGGCCTGCTGGCGCAACTGCCGCGCCACATGTTCAAACTGTTGCTGGTTCACCTTGCTGTTTCCTTCCCTGTCTGGTTCGTCGGTTGGTCAAGGGTTTTCCACCACGCCGTGTGGCCCGTGCGTCTTTACCGTACCAGACCGCAGCCGGCTGCTGTCGATCTGGACGGTGTCGGCGGTCAGTCCGTCGTCGTCCACATTGCCCGATCCGTAGACGCTCTTGGTGTAGTGGCCGGCCTTGCCCGAGACGCGGACATTGCCGGAGCCTGCCACACTGCACGTCAGTTGTGATGGACAGTCCACCTGTGCCTGTACCTCGCCGGAACCGGCCACCGAAAGGCTGGCGGTGACGGCGGTGAGGTGGTCGGCAGCAATCTCTCCGGAACCGGCCACATTGATACTGGCGGTGGTGAGTTTCGCCTTACCCAACCGCATCTCGCCGGAGCCTGCAATATTCAGCACGACGGACGGCTGCTCCAGCCGGTCTATCTGCACCGAAGCACTGCCCGTCAGGTTGATGACTTCCACGGAGGGCGAAGTGACATAGATGGTGACATCCGCACCGTCCGAACTGCTGTAATAGATACCGCCGATCTTGGTGGTCTTGTAGCCGACGTGGAGTTGCTGCCCCGTCTGGTAGATGTTGAGCTTGTCTATCTCCTCCTGGTCGCCCACCATCCGCACGCTGTAGCCGTCGCCCTGCGTGTAGACGACCTGGGCACTGCCCAAGATATTCAGGGTGGAGAAGGGTTGGAACGTCTTGCTCACCTCTGCATTCGTTCCTGCCGCTGCGGTCAGCGTGACCAACAACAGGGTCAGGGTTGCCATGATACTTTTCTTCTGCATAGTCGTTTTCGTATTTCTTCTTGGCTTGGGCTTTTCCCTCGCCTTCTGTACAAATAACGCAAAAAGTCCACAATCTCAATGGTCAAACACCGGATTTAACGTTTATTTAACACAAACAAGACAAAAACGGCGTGTTTCTCTTGGCCTTAGGCTGCTAATTGGAAAATTTTGTCTAAATTTGTACCGATGTACAGACAAGGGCTTTCCATATTGATTCCCGTCTTCAACCGCCCGTGCGGCGATTTGGTCCGGCAGTTGCACGCACAAGCGGTGCATACGGGTGCCGACTTTGAAATCATCGTGGTAGAAGACGGTTCCACTGACCTCGCGTCCGTGGCCTGCAACCGTCCGCTGGCACGCATGGATTGTGTCCGCTACATCGTCCATGAGGAAAACAAAGGACGGGCGGCCATCCGCAACTGGTTGGCCGACGAGGCCCGGTTCGACACGCTACTGTATCTGGACTGCGACGTAGAACTCCGCACTTCCGATTTCCTCCAGTGCTATCTGAAGGAAAAAGCGCCGGTGGTCTGCGGCGGCACACGCATCGGCGGCGACGCCCGTCTGTTGCGCCACAATCTGCGTTACCGCTATGAGAAAGCCTTCGAGCGGCGACATCCTGTCCGATGTTTCCAAGACCCCACCTGCATGGACTTCCATACGGCCAACTTCCTCATCGCCCACCGCGTCATGGAGGTCTGCCGGTTTGACGAGCGGTTCCGCCGTTACGGTTACGAGGACGTGTTTTTCGGGAAAACCCTGCAACAGACTGGCCTCTCCGTCTCGCACATCGACAATCCGGTCTGGCTGACGCAGTACGAGACCAATACCTGTTTCATGGAAAAGACGGAAGAGGCCCTGCGCACCCTGTATGACTTCCGTGCGGAACTACAATCCCATTCGCGACTGCTCCAACAGGTTTCCCGTCTGAAACGTTTCGGACTACTCCCGTTCGTGCGTGCCCTGCATCGCGGCTTCGGCAGCATCCTCAGGCGGAACCTCAGCGGCCATCATCCCGTCTGCCCGTTGTTCAACGCATACAAGCTCCTGTTTTTCGCTTCACTGGACGCATAACCTCAATGGCCGACGAACCTCATGCACCGACGAGGTACTACCTCATGGGCCGATGAGAGTATACCTCATGGGGCAACGAGGTATACCCTCATGAGCCGGCGAGGTATACCCTCACGAAAAAGAAAGACACCCTGCTCCACGACAGTGAAACAGGG
>CAVJNH010000053.1:0-19841 GCA_963651005.1 Oscillibacter sp. MSJ-31 | reverse complement strand
TCCGAGGACAAGGTCATCAAGGAAGCCGCCATCCGTTCCGGCATGAGCCGCGGCGTGATGCAGGCCGCATGGGACGCCGCAGGCGAGGTCATCAAGGCATGGGCCACCGAGGGACACTCCGTAGCCATCCCCGGACTGGGCACGATGCGCTTCGGCGTGAGGGCCAAGAGCGCACCGTCCGATGACAAAAGAACCTCGGAATGTTCCCCTGTGGAAGCATCCGAGGCTCTTGCGATGATGGGGCAACACCGATGTCAACCGGCATTGCCTATGGACAAATAAGAACAGACCTAATAGGGATTCTGGGTCAGCGTACCCTTGGCGGACTCTATCTCGTCCTGCGGAATAGGCAAGTACTTCTTGCTCTCCGTCCACTGGATGCGCTCCGGGATTGCGGTCTTGTCATACGCGGTCTTTTCCGTATTCAGGACCTTACCGCCACCGGGCTTCAGGACTTCTGCGGCCTTGTCAAAACGGATCAAGTCGTAATAACGCTTGCCCTCTCCGACGAACTCCATACGACGCTCTTCCAAGATGTTGGCCAAGGAGACGGTGCGCTGAGAAGCATGGGCACGGGCGCGGACCTGATTGAAATAGCCCTGTGCCGTGGCCACATTGCCCCCTGTGCGGAGAATCAATTCCGCCGCATTGAGCAGAGTCTCGGCGTAACGGTAGATGCGCTGGTTGTTATCCCAACCCAAGTCGGCAGTACCGGCTCCGGCATTGCCACCGGGACGGCCCAAGTACTTCAGCAGGAAGATGCCGGTGTTCTGATAACGGCCACCATAGGAGACGTAGTCGCCAGTGCGCTCATGATAATCTTTTGCGTATTCGTCCATATTGACGATGCCGCCAGTGCGGCGGATGTCGCCTGCCTCATAAAGGTCGTAACATTCCTTGGACACATCACAGAAGCCCCAACCGCCATTGAGTTCCTGTGTGGGGGCATACTTCGGATTGGCAGCCAGATGCGCCTCCGATGCCTTATACGACAGGCCGTCAATACCGATCATGGCCGGCACGACGGTTCCGCCCGGACTATTGGCACTGCCCCAGCTACGGGTGCTTCCGCGGGAATAGTAATTGATTTCAAAGATGGATTCCTTGCACCACTCGCCGCTCTGTTCCCAGATGGCGGCATAGTCTTCCATCAATTCATACTGGCGGCTGTTGATGATGTCTTCCATATAGCCGAGGGCCTGTTGGTAACGGGCTTCATCCTTCTGGTACATCACGAAATCCGCGAACAACATCTTGGCAAAAGCCTCCGTGGCATGGCCGGCACGCGCATCGGTCTCCTTCATGGGCAAAGCCTTGGAGCCGATGGCCTCCTCCAATGTGGCTATGACACGGTTGTAGACATCGGTCGCAGAAAGCTGCTCGGCAACATAGGGAAACTCCAGATTCTTCTCGTAGTAAGGGACATTGCCCCAGAACTTCCAGAGCTGCAGATAATAGAAGGAACGGACGACCTTGCCTTCTGCGATATAGGCTGCCCTCTCCGCGTCGGAAAGTGCCGTGGCTTCCTCGGCATCCTTGATGACCCAGTTGGAACGGTTGATGCCGGAATAGCTGGCACTCCACGCGCCGCCAAAGGTCATGATGCTGGTGCTCTTGTACTGGGAAGCCAAGTGGATTTCCGCCTGGTCCGTGGTGCTGCCGCCGCCGACATAGATGTCATCCCCTTGAGCGTCGGACACCAGAAACAGCGGACACCAGCCTGCAAAGTAGTCGTACCAGGACATCGGGGCATAGGCGGCAGTGACCGCCTCGTCAATATGCGATTTGTTCACATAATAGCCGTCAATAGGCACCTTGCTCGGCGGGTCGACAGACAGGAAATCGTCACCACAGGAAGTCACGGTCAAGGCCATGGCAGCCATTGCGCCATATAACAATACTTTCTTTGTCTTCATAATTGTATTTCTTTTTATTAAGTTCTACGTGTGATTACATCCATTACGACGCTTTAGAATGTCACATTGGCACCAATCGTAATGGTACGGTTCTGCGGATAGAAGCCCCGGTCGATGCCCGACTGCGTGCCGTTGTAAATCTCCGGCTCCATGCCCTTATAACCCGTAAGGGTCAACAGGTTCTCGGCGGCGACATAGAGGCGCAGGTCGGAGATGAATACGGTTTTGGTCCACTGCTTCGGCAAGGTGAAGCCCAACTGGACGTTCTTCAGACGGACATACGAACCGTTCTTGATGTAAAGGTCAGAAACCTTGTTGTTGTCGTTGGCCGTAGACCAAGCGAAGCGGGGCATCGTATTGGAAGTGCCCTCACCGTGCCAACGGTCTATAAACTCCTCCGGGAGGTTTACATAGCGAAGGTCTACACGGCGTGTGGCGTCGAAGATGTCGTTGCCGAACGAACCGGTCCACAGCATCGAGAAATCGAACCATTTGTAGCTCGTGTTGAAATTCAGGCCGAAGGTCCAGTCCGGGTCACCCTTGCCGATCTGGGTCTTGTCCCCGTCGTCAATCTTGCCGTCATGGTTGTAGTCTACGAAAATCACGTCACCCGGCTCCGCATGGGGCTGCAACATCTCGCCCTTGTCGTTCACGTAGTTGTTCACCTGCTCCTGGTTCTGGAAGATACCGGCCGTCTTGTAGCCATAGAAGAACGGATAAGGATAGCCGTTCTCCGCACGGCTTACATTGCCAATCTGGTGGACGTTGTCGGAAGTCTCATACGAACCGCTGCCCAAGTCTATCAGTTTGTTCTTCAGGTAGCTGGCATTGGCATTGACATTGAAAGCCCAATCCCCCCTGCGGAACTTATAGCCGACCTCGAACTCGACACCGCTGTTTTCCATCTTGCCGACGTTACCCCACGGCTTTGACTCGCCGAGGTAAGAGCATACGCTCATCGCCTTCAACATGCCGTTGGTCTTTTTCTTGAACCAGTCGACCGTCACGGTCAAGGCATTGTGGAAGAAGCCCAGGTCAATGCCGGCATCATACTGCTCGGACTCCTCCCACTTCAGGTCAGCATTGGGAGTGACGGACGGCTTGCTGCCACCATAAACGGTCTGTGCACCGGCACCGCCAAAAGCATAATTGTTGCCCATGGAAACGAAGGCGGCATAAAGGAATGCAGAAGAAGGTTCGTTACCATTCTTACCCCAGCTCATGCGGACCTTCATGCGGCTCAGCCAATCCGGAGCAGAGGCCATGAACTTCTCGTTCATTACATTCCAACCCAGAGAGACAGAGGGGAAGAAGCCCCACTTGTGGTTCGCGCCGAAATAGGAAGAACCGTCCCGACGGATGGTAAACTGCGCCATGTAACGCTCCGCATAGTTGTAGGAAAGGCGGCCGAAGTAGGAGGCCAAGGTGTGAGGCGTCAAAGCACCGCCATAGACATCGCGCTTGCCGTCCGTCTTCAAGCCGGTGGTGAAATCAAGGTTTGCCTTGGAACCATCCAAAGCGACCATATCCTCCGCAGAACCGCCGACCTGACGGCCATTGTAACTGATGGCCGACTGGCCGAGCACGACAGCAATGCTGTGCTGGCCCAACTGCTTGTCGTAGGACAGGGTGTTCTCCACCTGCCAGCGCATCCCCCGGTTCATCGAGGACCAAACGGAAGACTTGTCCTTGTGCGATGCCGCATTCATATAATACGGTTGTTCCCAACCATCCGTACCCCAGAAGCTCAGATCCAGGCCATAGGAGGTCTTGAACTTCAAGTTGTCCCAAAGTCCGAACTCTGCCCAGAAGGTAGACACGATCTTGTCCGAGTTGTGTCTCTCGCCCGGCTGCGACAACCAGGCCAACGGGTTGGAAATCTCATTGAAATCCTTCGTGGGGACATTCAGCAGCTTGCCCGTTTTCTTGTCCGTGACCAATGGGCCATACTTCTCTGCCTCACCGGCATACTTGGAGAGCAACGCATCCGGATCGTCCGGGTAGACACTCATCAAGGGAGACAAGAACATGGCATTGCCGAGGGCAGAACCACCGGTCAGGTTGTTGATGTCCATACTGGTATTGTTGATGCGGGAGTAAGCGATGTTGGCACCGATTCTTCCGCTCTTGAGCCAATTACGGTTCTTGCTTTCATCGAACAATGTATAGGTGGTGTTGCTGCGGACGGTCAGACGCTCGTAGTTGGCGCGGCCATAGTCTCCACCGATGACACCGTCGCTCTTGTAATAACCGAGGGAAAGATAATAGTTCAGTCGGTCGGTGGCACCGCTGATGCTCAACTGATGGGTCTGTACAGGGGCGTTGTCATTGTAGAGCACATCCTGCCAGTTGGTGTCCGAGTTGCCGAAGCTGGCCAATGTCGCATCGATATTGCTGTCCCCGGCATAGGCAGCAGCCTCCTTCATCAAGGTCGTGTACTGCGCTGCGTTGAGCAATTTACGCTTACGCCAAGGATTCTGCCAACCTATAGAGAAATCGTATTTCACGACCGGTTTGCCTACAAGCCCCGTCTTGGTGGTAATCAATACGACACCATTGGCTGCACGGGTTCCGTACACGGCACCGGAAGCAGCGTCCTTCAGTACCTCGATACTCTGGATGTCACTGGGGTTCAGATAGTCAATACCTCCCGACACAGGCATTCCGTCGACAATGTAAAGCGGGTCGGAATCGTTCACCGTCCCCGTACCACGGATGCGGATTTTGCTCGCTGCACCGGGCTGACCGCCGGCAGTAGTAACCTGTACACCGGACACGAGACCTTTCAAGGCTCCGTCGACACGTACTGGAGCGGTCTTGCCCAGTTCATCCGCGCCAATCTTGGCAATGGAAGCGGTTACGACACTCTTCTTCTGTACACCATAACCGATGACCACGACATCATCAAGGGTCTGGTCGTCCTGCTGGAGCACCACCCGCAGGTTCGGGCCGAGCTTCACTTCTGCATTCTTGCACCCCACGTAAGAGATGACCAGCGGTGCATTACCGTCCGTCTGAATGGTAAAGTGCCCCTCAAGGTCGGTGACGGTTCCGCCAGTCTTCACGCCTTTCTGTACCACAGAGGCTCCAATGACAGGCTCACCTTGGTCGTCTACAACCACACCCTTGAAGGTGTTTTTCTGGGCGAAAGCTGATGTCGTCAACAACAATGCGCCCACCATTAATAAACTCTTTGTTTTCATATTATTCAAGTTAGTGTTAGTATGAATTGTTATATGTGTTTTAAGGTTCCCGAAGGAGGTTTTAGCCGGCTGCCAGTTGGGCTTGCTTATGTCACCAACTGTTATTATATGTTAGCGGTTGCAAATTTACGCCTTATTCCTCATAAATCCCAACGCGGTTGTTGCTTTGGTGGACGATTTGTTTTCCCGTTCTTGCACAAACCGCTTGCTTTCAAGCATTTGAAGCCAACGTCTCCTGCATGAAAAGTGGGACTTTCAAAAAGGGCTGACACCGGGGGCTGTTTCCATCCGGCGCAGCCAGATTTCCTACGCTTGACGGATATTTTCACCGAAGCATCCACTTTTTTACGTCTTTAGCATATAGCGCAACACCCTACTTTACAGCATCTTGTCATTTTTCCACCTTGCAAATCGTCCACATTATGACTTTATCGGAAGCCAACGAACCCGTTTTTTCCCTATCTTTGCAGGCAAATATGGACTTACCATGAAAACAATCCACATTTACAATAACTTCAAAAACAAGACAACATGAAAAGAACACCTTTCCTCTTTGCACTCCTCCTGATGCTGTTGGGCATCGGGACGCTGCAAATGAATGCCAGGCAAAAAAGCGAGTTTATGACCATCAAAGGAGAAAACCTGATTGCTCCCGACGGACACAAGTTCTACATTGTCGGCACGAACCTCGGCAACTGGCTCAACCCGGAAGGCTATATGTTCAATTTCCGCAAGACCAACTGCGAATGGATGATCAATGACATGATTTGCGAACTGGCGGGTCCGGACTTTGCACGGCAGTTCTGGCAGACCTTCAAAGACAACTACATCACCGAAGACGACCTGGCCTTCATCGCCCGGACCGGGGCAAACACCGTCCGCCTGCCCTTCAACTACAAGCTCTTCACGCTGGAGGACTATATGGGAAAGAACGACGACAACGAGGGTTTCCGCATGATGGACAAGACCATTGAATGGTGCCGCAAATACGGTCTGTACCTTATCCTTGACATGCACGACTGCCCCGGCGGACAGACCGGCGACAACATCGACAACGGTTACGGCTACCCTTGGCTCTTCGAGAGCGAGGAAAGCCAACAGCTCTTCTGCAACATCTGGAAGAGGATTGCGCTCAGATACAAGGACGAACCGGTCATCCTCGGCTACGAACTGATGAACGAGCCTGTCGCCACCACGTTCCCCAAGGAACTGCAGCATGCACTGAACCGGAAACTGGAACCCTTGTACAAACGGGTGACCCAAGCCATCCGCGAGGTGGACCGCAACCACATCATCCTCTTGGGCGGAGCACAGTGGAACGGGAATTTCGAGCCGTTCAATGACTGGACGTTCGACGACAAAATCATGTACACCTGCCATCGCTACGGCGGTGAGCCGACCAAGGCGGCCATCCAAAGCATCATTGACTTCCGCGACAAGACCGGACTCCCCATGTATATGGGAGAGATAGGACACAACACCGACCAGTGGCAGGCCGACTTCTGCAAGACCATGAAGGAGGCCAACATCGGCTACACGTTCTGGCCCTACAAGAAGATAGACCAGTCGTGCATGATGGGCATCAGGAAGCCGGAGCAGTGGGACGAGGTCATCGTGAAATTTGCGGAAGCAGACCGCAGCAGCTTCGATGCCATCCGGAAGGCCCGCCCCGACCAGGAAAGGGGCAAGCAGTTGCTGATGCAGTTCGTGGAGTATGCGAAACAGGCCCACTGCATTCCGCAGACGGACTATATCCGTTCCATAGGACTGAAAGTGAAGTAAACGACAAAACGATAAGACTATGAAACGACTGATTTTTTCTTGCGTCCTGGCTGTGGCCGTCTGCGGTGCAGCCCAAGGACAACAGCAGCCTGTCTATCTGGACAGGACCCGCCCCATCGAACAGCGTATTGACGATGCCCTCGCCCGCATGACACTGGCAGAGAAAATCCGCATCATCCACGCACAGAGCAAATTCTCGTCCGCAGGCGTTCCGCGTCTGGGCTTTCCCGACTTCTGGACGGACGACGGCCCACACGGTGTGCGCCCCGACGTGCTCTGGGACGAATGGGAGCAGGCCGGACAGTCCAACGACTCCTGCGTGGCTTTCCCGGCACTCACCTGTCTTGCCGCCACATGGAACCCCCAGATGAGCCGCATCTACGGTGAGGCGCTGGGGGAGGAAGCCCGCTACCGGGGCAAGGACATGATATTGGGACCCGGCGTGAACATCTACCGCACTCCGCTCAACGGCCGGAATTTCGAGTATATGGGCGAAGACCCTTACCTGGCCTCCGTCATGGTCGTGCCTTACATCCAAGGACTTCAGTCCAAGGGGGTGTCGGCCTGCGTAAAGCACTACTGCCTCAACAACGATGAGGAGTACCGCCATCAGGTGAACGTCACCGTGAGCGACCGTGCCCTGCACGAAATCTACCTCCCGGCGTTCAAGGCCGCCGTGAAGCAGGGCAAGACATGGGCGGTGATGGGCTCCTACGGTCTCTATAAGGACGAGCACAACTGCCACAACCGATACACGCTCAACAAGATTCTGAAGGGCGACTGGAAGTTTGACGGCGTAGTGGTCAGCGACTGGGGCGGCACGCACGACACGGATCAGGCCGTGAGGAACGGACTCGACATGGAGTTCGGCTCCTGGACCAACGGCCTGACGATGGGGGCCAGCAATGCCTATGACAACTATTTCATGGCCACGCCTTACCTCAAGGGCATACAGGAGGGACGCTATTCCACCAAGGAGCTGGACGACAAGGTGCGCCGCGTGTTGCGCCTCTTCTATCGCACGACGATGAACCCCAACCGCCCCCAGGGTTTCCTCTGCTCGGAGAGCCATTACGCGACGGCACGGCAAGTGGCGGAAGAGGGCATCGTCCTGCTTCAGAACAAGAACCGTGTGCTGCCGCTCAACACGCAAAGAATCAAGCGGGTGCTGGTCGTCGGCGAGAATGCCGTGAAGATGATGACGGTGGGCGGAGGCTCTTCTTCGCTCAAGGTGCAAAGGGAGATTTCGCCGCTGGACGGTCTGAGGACGCGTCTGGGCAAAGCGGGCGTTCTGGTGGACTATGCCCGTGGGTATGTGGGCGATGTCACGGGCAACTACAATGGCGTGACCACGGGGCAGAACCTGGAAGACCCACGCAGCGAGGAGGAACTGATAGCAGAGGCCGCGGAGAAAGCCAAGGCGGCGGACTGTGTCATCCTGTTCGGCGGTCTGAACAAGAGCAATTACCAGGACTGCGAGGGCCACGACCGCAAAGAGTATGCGTTGCCTTACCGTCAGGACAGGCTCATCGGGGCCTTGGCCAAGGCCAACAGGAATTTCATCTACGTCAACATCTCCGGCAACGCCGTGGCCATGCCTTGGAAGGAGCAGGTGCCCGGCATCGTGCAGGGATGGTTCCTCGGGTCGGAGGCCGGCGAGGCTTTGGCGGCGGTGATCACGGGCGATGTGAACCCCAGCGGAAAGCTGCCGTTCACTTGGGTCAACTCCCTCAAGGAGGTGGGTGCCCACGCCCTGGACACCTATCCGGGCACGTGGCGCAAGGAAGGTGGGGCGAACGTCAAAGGCAACATCATCGACGAGGAATACAAGGAGGGCATTTACGTGGGCTACCGCTGGACGGACAAGACGAAGCAGAAACCGCTCTTTGCCTTCGGCCACGGCCTGAGCTACACGCAGTTTGCCATCAGCAACCTCCGGGCTGACAAGCCCTCCATGACGGCAGACGACCGCATCTCCTTCACGGTCAACGTCAGGAACACGGGGCAGTGCGCCGGTGCGGAAACGGTGCAACTCTACATCCGTGACGTGAAGGCATCGGCAGACCGCCCATACAAGGAGCTGAAGGGTTTCCAAAAGGTCTATCTCCAACCGGGCGAGAGCCGGGACGTGACCATCACCATCGACAAGTCGGCCCTCAGTTTCTACGACGAGGCCACCGCCGCATGGAAGGCCGAGGCCGGACAGTTCGAGGCACTGGTAGGCAACGCTTCCGACAACCTCAAGCTCAGAAAGGTCTTTGAACTGAAATAAACAGGAACCATGCGCAATGAGGGGGGAGGGTGTGTCTCTCCCCTTATTTCATGCCTATCTGTTTCACCCTCTCCTCAAACTCCTCCCTGTTGCACAAGGCGGCGTTCTTGACCTTGGCGCGGTAGTTGTAGATGGTGTTCACCGAATAGTGCAGGAATTCCGCTATCTTCCGGCTGTCCTCAATGCCCAGCCGGATGAGCGCGAAGATGCGGATGGGGGTCGTCAGTTGGGCGTCGTTCTCCAGAACGATGCGCTCTTCGGGCTTCAGCAGCGCGTTGAACTCCGCCACAAAGTCGGGGAACAGTTTCAGAAAGGCCGAGTCAAAATAGCCGTACAGCTCGTCCAGACTCTCCGAATCGGATTGCATCAGTTCCGTCAGCTTGTTCAGCTCCCGGGCCTTCACCAACTTCACGACACGCTTCCGCATCCGTTCTATCTTGTCCGCGTAGGTGGCACAAAGACGGAGGAAACGGCCGATGTACACCTCCTTCATCCTGTTGGCCTGCTCCAGTTTCTGATGGGCCGAGGCCAGATGCCGCCGCTGCCGGTTGACATAAACCAGCAGTCCCATGACCACCGCCAACAACAGGACCGACATGGCAATCATCATCTTCAGCCGTCGGTTGGTTTGCGTGAGGGCGGTCTGGTAGGTGGTCTCTATGGCGGAAAGCACGGGCATGATCTGCCGGCTGCGCATCCCGGTATTGAAGATTCTCGCCGCATCCCATGCAAACTTGATGAACGTATGGGAATAGCGGAACTCCTTCGGGTCATTCTGCAGCATATTGGCCGCTTCCCACATAGACCCTTGGTCCATCACGGCCAACCGGACATCGCTCAGCGCCGACAGCAGGAAGTAGTGGAGAGCCGTATCGTCGTCCTTCATCGACTTGCAAATCACGGCCCGATAGTACGCCACGATGGCGTATTCATGGCTTCCCTCCTTGACGCGGGCCATGCGCCGGTCGTTGAATTTCAAGGCTCTCTCAAAATCCCTTTTCACCCGACAGTCCAGCTCCATCATCTGAAGCCATCGGTCGTCCTGGTGCGAGAACTCCTGCAAGACCTTGGCTCTGGCCTCGCGCACCTTGCCGTCATAGTAGGGCTGGAGTGTGGGCGACTTGCAGTAATACGCCAGTTCACTGTACAGGTGGTGGCGCGCCCACAGGTAATTGCAATATCCCTCGCGGTCCAGTTTCGTGGTGTCCACCGTGCTCAAGATGCTGTAAGAATCCCCGTAGTCGCCCGAGGTGGAGTGCTGGAAAGCCAGCAAGGCTTTGGCGTTGTCCTCCATGGCGGCATTCCCCATCCGCCGGGCAATCGTGATACAGGCGGACAGGCGGGCAATGGCCGAATCGTTCTTGTAGGCACGGTATTCCTCAAAGAGTGCCAGATTCCCCTTGTACCGGTCTTCCTGCGTCTTGGCGTTCTGGAGCTTCCGTCTCAGGGTGGCGATACGGTTCTCCCGTTCCTTCACATACTGCGGCGACAGCCGGATGGCCTCGTCCAGGCTCTTGCACAGCGAGTCCACGTCGGAGGCGGCCGCAACCACTTGCGGAAACAGGAACAGGATTGTCAGTAGAATGATTCTGCCCATGGCCGTGTCTTTACGTTTAAGCATCAAGGTTAGTCCTATATCGGTTCCAACTGCAAAGTTAGCAAAAATTCTCCAGTCCATGAAAGGAAACGGCGGAAACGTGTTAACGAAACTGAATTTCCTGCATGGAAAGGCTCGTTTTGCCGTAATATTGCGTACTTTTGCAGTCGATTATGGCTGGTTTGTATCTGCATATCCCCTTTTGCAAGAGCCGCTGCATCTACTGCGGGTTCTATTCGACCGTGGACCTGGAATGGCGGCGGCAGTATGTGGACGCGGTCTGTCGGGAGATGGAGATGCGCCCTTCGGAAGAGACCGTGACCACCATCTATCTGGGGGGCGGAACGCCCAGCCAGCTCGGCGTGCGCCTGTTGCGCCGGCTTTTCCGGCAGATACGCAAGGTGTACCGCCTCGACCTGGAGGAGGTGACGGTCGAGTGTAACCCGGACGACGTGACGGACGGACTGGCCACGGCCTTGAAGGAGATGGGCGTAGACCGCGTCAGCATGGGGGTACAGACGTTCGACAACCGGTTTCTGCGTTTTCTCCACCGCCGCTACCGGGCCGACACGGTTTACACGGCCATACGGCGGTTGCGGACGGCCGGCTTCGACAACATCAGCATCGACCTCATCTATGGCTTTCCGCAGCAGGACATCGGGCAGTGGCGCGACGACCTCGACTGCGCCGTCCGTCTCGGCGTGGAGCACCTCTCGGCCTATGCGCTGAGCTACGAGGAGGGGACTCCGCTCTACCGCATGAGGAAGCGTAAGGAGGTGGCGGAGCTGGACGAGGAGGATTCGAGGCGGATGTATGACCTGCTCATGGACAAGATGGCCGAGGCAGGCTTCGAGCACTACGAAATCAGCAACTTCGCGCGCCCGGGACGCTATGCGCGCCACAACAGCAACTACTGGCGAGAGGTGCCTTACATCGGACTGGGAGCCGCCGCACACTCCTACGACCTGAAGGAACGCCGATGGAACGTGGCAAACCTCCGCCGCTATATGGACTGCGTGGCAGAGGGAAAACTTCCGGTGGCGGGGACAGACCCCATCGACAGCACCACGCGCTACAACGACCGCATCACCGTGGCCTTACGCACACGGGAGGGGCTGGACCTCGACGGTCTGGAGCCGCGCTACCGGGCGTTCTGCCTCAAGGAGGCGAAGCCTTTCCTGGACGGCGGACTGCTGGAACGGGATGGAAAGCGGCTGCGCCTGACCCGCGACGGAATCTTTGTCAGCGACATGGTGATGGCCGCCCTGATGGATGCCTGACCTACGCCTTCCGTTTCTTTATTGGTCGGGGTTCTCCACAAAGCCCTGGTATTCGGGTTCCAAGGCCGACATGACGGTCTCGTAGGCTTGGTGCATGGTGGTCTGGATGTTCTGGCTGCCACGGCCTGTGGGATAGATGGGGCGGTGGATGGTGAGGGAGAGCGGATGCCACGCGGCGAAGCGGCAGTCCTTCATGCGCGGCATGACGCGGAACGATCCGTTGATGGTGAGGGGGACAACGGGCAACTGAAGTTCGTCGGCGAGCATGAACGCGCCCTTCTTGAACTTCCCCATGTGGCCCGTGAAGGTGCGTGCCCCTTCGGGGAACACCACCACGCTGCAGTTGCCTTGCCGCAGGGTGGCGCGGGCTTTCTCGTAGGTGGCCTTCACATGACTGGGGCCGCGCTTGTCCACGAAAATCTGGTGCGACTTCCGGCAGGCGTACCCCACAAAGGGGATGCGCCCCAACTGGTACTTCATCATCCATTTGAAATTGCGGCCCAGGTAGCCGTAGATGAGGAAGATGTCGAACGCGCCCTGATGGTTGGCCACGAAGACGTAAGACTGGTGGGGCTCCAGATTCTCGCGTCCCTCGACGTGGATGGGCAGCAGGAAGGCACGGGCAATGACCTTGGCCCACCAGCGGCCGGGCCAATAGCCCCAGAAGT
This sequence comes from Oscillibacter sp. MSJ-31, assembly GCA_963651005.1. Lineage (GTDB taxonomy): Bacteria > Bacteroidota > Bacteroidia > Bacteroidales > Bacteroidaceae > Prevotella. Next base: position 7,123 of record CAVJNH010000053.1, on the reverse strand, counting down.
GGCCGTTGCCCAGCGTGCAGCCGACGCCCACGAGGAAGGCAGTCCAGACGGTCATCAGCACGGTGACGGGAACCGCCACGAAGATTTGATAGATGCGGTAAAGGGTTTTCATCGTTTTCACAGGTTTGTATTCAGGAATTTTCTTACCACCTCCAACGGCAGGCCGCGCCGCCGGGCATAGTCAGCGAGCTGGTCGTGGCCGATGCGTCCCACGGAGAAATAATGGGCTTCGGGCAGTGCCATCATCAGGCCGCTGACACTGGCATGGGGCTTCATCGCCCCGCTCTCGGTGAGGCGGATGCCGATTTGCTTGAGGTCGAGGATTTCGTCAAGGACGAAGTTGACACTGGTGTCGGGCAGCGACGGATAGCCGATGGCCGGGCGGATGCCGGTGAAACGCTCGGCGTGGAGCTCGTCCATCGTCAGGTGTTCGTCGGGGGCGTAGCCCCAGTAGGACTGTCGCACGGCCTCATGCAGCTTCTCGGCGGCGGCTTCCGCCAACCGGTCGGCCAGCAGTTGCACCATCATCTTCATGTAGGGGTCGTCGTCGAAATCGCGCTCCAGACCATGGTCGACACTGGTGGCGAAGAGGCCGATGCGGTCTTCCACGCCGGACGTGCGCGGACGGATGAAGTCGGAGAGGCACAGGAAAGGATCGGTCTGCTGGCGGAGCAAGGGGATGCGGTGGCCTGCGGCAATGATGTCGTCGCCGTCGGCATGGGCTTCCAGCAGCTCGAAGAGGGCGTAAGCCCGGTAGCGTCCGTCCAGTTGCGAGAGCACCGCCTCGGCATCCCGGCGCTGCCGCTGTTGTGCTTCGGCATCGCGCAGTTGCCAGGCATAATGGAAATAAATCCAATTGATGTACGGCACCAGTTCGCTTATCTCGTAGGTCAGTTTCATCGGAACATGACGGCTTCTCCTGTATAATCCGTGTCCACCTGTCCGTCGGCATAGACCGTATGGCCGTTGCAGAGGGTGCGCTCCACCTGCCACAGGTAGGTGTGGCCTTCCATGGGGCTCCATCCGCACTTGCTCTGGATGCACTCGCGGGTGACGGTCCAGGCACGGCCGGGACGCACCAGCACCACGTCGGCCTGATAGCCGGGGCGCAGGAAACCGCGCCGGCGCACCCCGAAGAGGCGGGCTGGCCCGTGACACATCAGCTCCACCAACCGCTCCAGGGTCAGCACGCCCTGACTGACCAGTTCGAGCATGGTGACCAGCGAGAACTGCACCATCGGCATTCCGCTGGCCGCACGCCGGCAACCGCCCTCCTTCTGACTCAGCAGGTGGGGGGCATGGTCTGTGGCCACCACGCTGATGCGCCCGTCGGTCAGTGCCTGTTGCAGGGCGTCGCGGTCGCCGACGGTCTTGATGGCGGGGTTGCACTTGATGCGGGTGCCGAGGGCGCGGTAGTCGCGGTCGCAGAAATAGAGGTGCGACACGGTGGCCTCGGCGGTGATATGGGGGAAACGGACAGGGTCGATGAGGGGAAGTTCCCGCGCAGTCGAGAGGTGGGCGATGTGGAGGGGCGTGCCGTACTGTCGGGCGAGGCCAACGGCCAGCCGGGTGCTCTCGTAACAGGCTTCCGCACTGCGTATCTCTGGATGATGCTCCACCTTCGGGTCGTCGCCGTAGCGGCGCTGTGCCTCGGCCATGTTGCGGTCGATGATTTGGGTGTCTTCGCAGTGGACCATCAAGGGCAGCGGCGTTTCGGCAAAGATGCGCTCCAGGGTCTCGCGCCGGTCTACCAGCATATTGCCGGTGGAGGAACCCATGAAGAGCTTGATGCCCGGAATACGGTGCGGGTCGAGGGCGGCGAAGGTGTCGGCGTTGTCGTTGGTGGCTCCGTAGAAGAAGCTGTAGTTGACGTGGCTCTCCCGGGCGGCGCGCCGGAACTTGTCGGCGAGGGCTTCGGGGGTGGTGGTCTGCGGCAGGGTGTTGGGCATTTCGAAGTACGTGGTCACACCGCCGGCTGCCGCCGCCCGGCTCTCGCTGTCGATGTCGGCCTTGTCGGTCAGGCCCGGCTCGCGGAAGTGCACGTGGTCGTCGATGATGCCCGGCAGTACGTAGCATCCCGAGGCATCGATGCGCTGGTCGCACGGTGCTTCGGGATGAGGGTCTGCCACTTCGAGGATGCGTCCGTCGCCGAGGAGGAGGTCGGCCCGGAAGACGCGCCCTTCGTTGACAACGGTTCCGCCGGAGATGAGGGTCTTCATGCTGTTATTTTTGTGGCACGGCGGTCAGCGGAGCCTGTGGCTGTACGGGGGCGGTCGGAGTGGCCGGAGCTGCCGGAGTCTCTGGCGCAGTCGGTGCCGCCGGAGCGGATGGAGCGGTTTGTGGCGCAGAAGCGTCCTCCAGTCCGTTCATGCGTTGCTCGTTCTCCTGTGCGGTCCGGTAGTAGTCCTTCACGTAGGGGTCGTTCTTGAACGCCGGGGTGGCTTTCGTCATCAGGGCTTCAATCTGCGGCGTGAGGATGGGGTAACGGTACTGGCTCGTAATCATCATGAACACGCCCGGTCCCAGTACGTTGTCGAAATTGTCCTCGATGAATTTGGTCACGAGGCGGTCTTCGTCACTGGCAATCTTGGCGGCCTCGGCAGAGAGCTGCTCGTTGATGACGGCTTCGTCGATGCCTTCGAGCAGCATCTGGCTCTGCTTGTGCGAGAGTTCGTTCATCTGGTTGGCCAATCGGCTGTGCTGTTCGATGAACACGTAGAGCGAGTCGTTGAGCGGCGTGCCGCTGACGGTCTGCCGGCCGGCCTCGATCTTCACCTCGATGTCGCCCTGCTCCAGCACGAGGGGCATCACACTCTCGTCGTCCATGTACAGGCTGGCCATGCGGACGCTGTCGAGCGTGCCGGTGAAGCGGAACTCGCCGTGCACCACCTCGCAGGAGTCGATGCTTTTCAGTTCACTGTTCTTGACGGTCTTCAGATAGAGTTTGCTGCCGTCCAGCGCGGAGATGGACGACGAGCCTTCCACATGATAGGAGCCGGCACACGAGGCGCAGGCTGCCGCAAATGCAAGAATGTATAGCGTTTTCTTCATAAACCTTTCCTTTTCGTGTTGCAAAAGTACTACGATGGCATGAAAACTGGGAATATTTTTGTGCTATTTAATATATTTGTGCAAATATTTAGAGTTTTTACGATTTCTTCTCCAGCTCGTGGGCAATCCGGTGGGTGGTGTAGATTTGCAGGATGGCGGCCAGCAGCACCAGCACAATCCAGTTGTTGTGCACGTATTGGAGGTAAACCAGGAAGTCGAGGCCGAGGAAGTTGGATTTGTTGGCCAGCATCATCAGTCCGGCCAACAGGAAGAGCACGTCGCTGAGGAGCATGATGCGGCGCAGGCGGCGCACCGTGAAGTTGGTGCCCTCGTAGCGTTGCCGCATCTGCATGGCGGCGTACAGCAGTGCGCCGGGGGCAAAGGCGTAGGCCGCCCACGGCAACAGGAACAGGCTGGCACCTGCGCCAGCCACCATCAGCAGCCCTCCTGCCAGGAGGAGCCAGCTCTCTATCTTACTCAGTGGTCTCATCGGTCGTGTCCATGGGGTTTTGCTCGCGCGGGTCGTCGCTCAGCACGAAGATGTCCTCGTCGTCGGCCTTCATGAAATAACGCTCACGGGCGATCTTGTGTATGGCGTTCCGGTCGGTGTCCAACTGCCGGACCTGCCGCAGGTCGCTCTCGTAGCGGTCGGTGTACTGCCGGATTTCCTCCTTGAGTGCCGCGATGCGGCTCTTGTTCTCGTGGAGGCTCCAGAGGCTGTTCTCGCCGACAAAGCCCAACAGCAGCGCGGCGACAAGCGTTACCAAGCCGTATTTCAGCCACTTGCGGTGGTAGAGGTTCACGAGGATATGCTTCATGTGTTTCATCGGGGAGCAAAGGTACGACATTTCTCCCAATTCTCCAACGGTTGGCTCGGAAATAAAAAGTTTTATTTGGCATTTCGCTCACTTATTCGTACCTTTGTGGCACGAAAAGTTTTGATTTTATGGAAGAATATATCGTATCGGCAAGAAAGTACCGGCCTGCCACCTTCGACACGGTGGTGGGACAGCAGGCACTGACGACGACGCTGAAGAATGCCGTGAAGAGCGGGAAACTGGCTCACGCCTACCTGTTCTGCGGTCCGCGCGGCGTCGGGAAGACCACCTGCGCACGCATCTTCGCCAAGGCCATCAACTGCCTCTCGCCCACAGCCGACGGCGAGGCTTGCGGACAGTGCGAGAGCTGCCGGGCATTCAGCGAACAACGCTCGTTCAACATCTTCGAGTTGGACGCAGCCTCCAACAACTCGGTGGAGCACATCAAGACGCTCATGGAGCAGACACGCATCCCACCGCAGGTCGGCAAGTACAAGGTGTTCATCATCGACGAGGTGCACATGCTCTCCACCGCGGCCTTCAACGCGTTCCTCAAGACGCTGGAGGAGCCGCCGGCACACGTCATCTTCATCCTGGCCACCACGGAGAAGCACAAGATTCTGCCCACCATCCTCAGCCGCTGCCAAATCTATGACTTCGAGCGCATGACCGTCCCGAGCACCGTCGCCCACCTGAAGACGGTGGCGGAGAAGGAGGGCATCCGGTATGAGGAACAGGCACTGGAGGTGATTGCCGAGAAGGCGGACGGCGGAATGCGCGACGCGCTCTCCATCTTCGACCAGGCGGCCTCGTTCTGCCAGGGGAACATCACCTATCAGAAGGTGATAGAGGACCTCAACGTGCTCGACTCCGAATACTATTATAAGATAGTGGACTTTGCCGTGGACAACAAGGTGAGCGACATCATGCTGCTGACCAACCAGATCATCGCCCACGGCTTCGACGGCGGACTGCTGATCGGCGGTCTGGCCAAACACGTGCGCAACGTGATGATGGCGAAAGACCCGCAGACCCTGCCCCTGCTCCACGTCAGCGACCAACAGCGCGAACGGCTGCAAGAACAGGCCAAACGCTGCGACCAGCGTTTCCTCTACGGGGCACTGCGGCTGATGAACCAGTGCGACATCAACTACCGGCAGTCGTCCAACAAGCGGTTGCTCGTGGAGCTGACACTCATCGAGGTGGCACAACTGACGCAACCCGCCGACGAGACCGGCAGTGGGCGTAAGCCCAGAAGACTGAAATCCCTGTTCAACCGCCCGATGCGGAAGCAGCAACAACCCAAGCAGGCCCGACAGGTGGCCTCGGTTGCGGCAACCGCATCCACCCCCGCTGCTGCGGCAGCAACAACGCCCCAACCGGCTGCTGCACCGCAACAGCAGCACGCACCCGTCGCCACCTACAACACGGCGGCACGCCCGCGACTGAAGACCGACGTGGGCTTTTCTTGGAACAATCTGCGCCAGCAGTCGGCAGCGGGCAACAACCGCCCCGTGGCCGAACCGCTGGCCAGCGAACCCGCCGCCACACCGGAGCAGGCGGCCTTCACGCAGGACGACCTGCAGCGCGAATGGACGGCCATGTGCAACCGTATGCCGCAGCAGTTCAGTGCCGTGGCCACCAGAATGAAGAACATGACTCCCGTCATCCGGGAGATGCCGCAAGTGGAGGTGACGGTGGACAATGCCTTGGCCCTGGAACAGATGCAGACCATCAAGGGCAGCATCGTCAACACCCTGAAACAGCGTCTGCACAACAGCCAGATTACGCTCAACATTCTTCAGGCCGAGGCCACCGGTCTGGACCGGGCACTCACCCGGCGCGAGCAGTACGAAGAGATGGAGAAAGAAAATTCCGCAGTCGGACAACTGCGGAAAATGTTGAATCTGGAACTGGCCTGACGCGCCGTCCGCCCCTACTCCTTATATATTATATCAGCGGCATTCCGAGCGACTTGCACTCCTCGCGCATATCGTCCGGCCAGATCGAGGCTTGTATCTCGCCGATGTGGCCTTTGTGGAGCAACACCATGCAGAGGCGGCTCTGCCCGATGCCGCCGCCGATGCTCAGCGGCAATTTTCCCTCCAGCAGCTTGCGGTGGAAGTAGAGCTGTTCGCGGCCTTCCTGTCCCTCCAGCTTCAACTGCCGCAGCAGGGCGGTACGGTCTACGCGGATGCCCATCGACGACAGCTCGAACGAACGTCCCAACACAGGATACCAGATCAGGATGTCGCCGTTCAATCCGGGCAAGCCGTTCTCGCCCACCGTCGACCAGTCGTCGTAGTCCGGGGCGCGGCCGTCGTGCTTCTCGCCGTTGGAGAGGCGACCGCCGATGCCGATGACGAAGACGGCACCGTATTTCTTGCAGATGGCATCCTCGCGCTCCTTCGGCGACTTGTCGGGATACAGCTGCAACAGCTCCTCGGCATGGATGAAGGTAATCTTTTCCGGCAGGAAAGGCGCGATGCAGTCGTAGGTCTCGCACGTCAGATACTCCGTCCGGCGGATGGCCGCATAGATGCGCTCCACCACATCCTTCAGGTAGGCCACGGTGCGCTGCTCCTCGCGGATGACGGCCTCCCAGTCCCACTGGTCCACATAGAGCGAGTGGAGGTTGTCCAGTTCCTCGTCGGCGCGGATGGCGTTCATGTCGGTATAGATGCCGAAGCCCGGCTGGATCTTGTATTCTGCCAGCGAGAGCCGTTTCCACTTGGCCAGGGAATGGACCACCTCAGCCCGGGCGTCGCCCAAGTCCTTGATGGGAAACGACACGGCGCGCTCCACGCCGTTCAGGTCGTCGTTGATGCCGAGCCCCTGCAAAACGAACAGCGGTGCCGTCACGCGGCGCAGCCGGAGTTCGGTGGACAGGTTCTGCTGAAAAAACTCCTTGATGAGCTTGATGCCCTGTTCGGTATGCTTCACGTCAAGCAGGGCCTTATAGGCCGTAGGTTGTATCAGTCTTGCCATATTTCTTGTGTTGTGTTTCGGGCTACAAAGGTAGTGCAAACCGAGCGAAATACAAAGAGAAACGAAGTTTTTCTTTGTATTCTTGAGCGTGAGTACCTTCAAGAATACGGTAATTATTCTTTGAAGTATTCCTAAAAAACCGGACAAGGACGAAAGCCCTGCCCGGTTCTAATCGTATGCAAAATGGTGCGGTGAGTATTACTCGCCCTGGATGGCAGCCACGCCGGGCAGCACTTTGCCCTCGATGGCCTCCAGCAGTGCACCGC
>CAVJNH010000052.1:0-19891 GCA_963651005.1 Oscillibacter sp. MSJ-31 | reverse complement strand
ACATCACCATATTATATATGCTGCTTCTGCTATATCCTTTGATGTCGGGACGCTGTGAGCGGATATACTCCGAGAGTTGGGTTACCACTTTGCTTCCCCATTCCTCGCTTTTCAGTTTCGTTGAAACATAACAGCCCACGTGCCATGCCGTGAGCAACGTGTCTTCGTTGACAACCCTTGACGCATGGCTCCGGTGCTGGACAATGATGTCCACCACCTCTGCAAACTGCTGCTGTTGCGATGCTGCCGACAATTCTGTTTTATCAGTTATCATATCGTTCTGTTTCTTTTTGGTGTGTTGAATATAAATCTGCTAATGCGTTCAGCGGCTTTCTGGTTCGCAGATTCAATATCGTTCTTGCCCCATTTATCTGATGGATAGGCCGACAAGGCAGAAGCTATGCCAAAACGACTTCCAACATATCCTTTTTTGTCTTGGACAAGTGTTCCTTTCTTTGTCTTGAACCAGTCCATACCAATATGCTTATTGATGTCCTCTTCCAGTAGAATTTTATTTCCAAGGAGATTGACCATATCATCAAATTCCTCTTTTGTCATTCCTGCATCAACACGAATTGTTTCAATATTATGACCACTTGCAGGCATAATGTGTTCCACATTTACTTTTTCAGCCGTAAAATCAAACGCCAAACCATGTTCTTTTGCAAAAATATATTCGTTGAGATAAACCAAAATGTTTTTGTCATACTCCTTTAGGTCTGCAACAACTTCGTCTCTATCCCAAGTGGTATTGATATGTCTATCAAAGTCCGCTTTAATGGACTCTATCGGATATTCCGAATCAACTAATTTGAAGTTTTCGTTGAAAAGGAAAGTTTTGAAATACCGTGAGGAGAATCCAAATTCTCCAACTTCAAGGAGCGCAAATAATCTCAACAGACATTCCATGATAGGTCTTATGCTTTCTTCCGAAATCTCATCCTCAGAAACTCTGAATAGATAAGCTATTAGGAATAGCTTGAAGTTTTCATTAAACTTCAATAACAACTTTGTAATCGGATAGTCCTGTATTTTGTTCCAAATCTTCAGGATTTTATCGAAATTACCACAGATGTCAACAGGATTGTCCAAGAGCGACGGTCGTAGCACGGTATAGTACTTTCTTACACCAGGCGTGGTTAATTGCCCTTCTTCGTATTCATGTTTCTTTGCACGGTTTATGTACATGAATTGTTGAAGCACGCTATCTATGTTTACGACTTTTCTTTGTGCCAATTCATCCGCTTGTCGTATTATTGGCTCCCAAATACTCTTGAAGTCAACTGTTTCAGGCGCCTTTGAAAATAACTGAGCAGAAATGATGTCTGCATCAGACAAAGGCATACCCGTAGAGTTCAAGGAATTGAACATAGTTATAGCTTGCTCAATCTGCCAACTTTTTATTTCTATAATCTGACATTTGTTCAAGAAGCCATTAGCCAATACGTCCAAATTTGATTCTTGATATGCGTGAAGTTTCTCGTAGAACGACTTGAAATTTCGGAAGAAATTAGTGTATTTGTTGTCCTTTTGTTTCCGAGGAAACTTATAGACCGCTTTCTCCGCATCAACAAAAGTACGGGCTTCGATAATGTTTTTAAGTTCATCCTTATATAGCTCGTTGATGGAGACATTCTCCAATATCTTCACATTCTTGGCTTTGTTCCAGTCCTTGTCTATTTCGATTTGTTTCCTTACATCGGCACGGTATAAAATCTCAAAGATGGAATCTAAACTCTGTTGCAAACTTCTTTTAAGACCTGCAGCTTCGTCAGTATCGGCCATTGAGCATAAGACTTCTGTTATGCGGAGGTGCATTGCTTTTAGGAGGAGCAAAAAGGTTGTTGTCCTTTGTTGCCCATCTATCAAATTCAAATAGCCATCCTTAGAACAATCAATAATGATTGTCCCAAAGAAGTATGGGTCTTCTGCATCTTGAGCAATATAGGTCTCAATATCTTGCCAAAGTTTGTCACAATTTGTCGTATTCCACGAATACGCTCGTTGGTATTCTGGAATGCGAAATATATCTGCCTTTTTCAGATAAACCCCAATAGCTTGGAGTTTGGGTTCTATTTCTTTTGCCATAACTGATTTGTTATTTACTCATGTTTGCCAATTGTTTTTTTCACTCATTCACAGCTTTGCTGATACTTTGGTTCCGCTTCTCTCGGGTGCGTTGCCCTTCCACGATTGCTTCATCCTCCTCTGTCACTCTGGTCTTGAGGCAGTAGGGGCGAGTGTCTTTTTTCTGGTTTCATTTGTCCAACCGCTGGTTGGACAATTTGTGCAGCCACTGGCTGCACAAATATGCTGTCAGGGTTGGCTCTCGCCCTCGATGTATTCTTCCAGGAACAGGTGGTCGCCGTCGTAGACGGCATAGGTGAACTGGTTGATCCAGTCGCCCAGAATCAACAGGCGCGTGTGGCGTTCCAGCTGCATGTCCAGCTCGATGTGGCGGTGGCCGAAGATGAAGAAGTCGATTTCGGGATGGTCGGTCATGTAATCGCGGGCAAAGCGCACGAGGTGCTCCTTCTCCTCACCCGTGAAGACGGGCGGGTCGGTCTTCTTGTGGCGGATGTAACTGTGCTTCGCCCACGCCATGCCGAATGCGACGCCCCACCGGGGATGCAGGGCGGAGAACAGTCGCTGGCAGAGCCTGTTGTGGAAGATGGCACGGATGAACTTGAACGAAGGGTCGGGGTCGCCCAGTCCGTCGCCGTGGGCCAGGAAAAATTCATGGCCGTAGATTTCGGTGGTCTGCTCCTTCTTGTGCAGTATGACACCACACTCCTGTTCGAGGTAGTCGTAGGCCCAGATGTCGTGGTTCCCGGTAAAATAATGGATCTCCACGCCCAGGTCGGTCAGTTCCGAGAGCTTCCCCAGGAAGCGGGTGTAACCGCGCGGCACGACGTAGCGGTACTCGTACCAGAAGTCAAACATATCGCCCAGCAGGTAGATGGCGGCAGCCTTGTCCTTGATGGAATCGAGGAAACGTACCAGACGGCGTTCCTGTGTCCGTTGGTGCGGTACGGCCAGTGAACCCAGATGGGCGTCGGAGAGAAAATAGATGTTCTTCATACGTATACCCTTTTGCAGTGTGTTGTTATGTCGTGTCAGTCGAAGCCCAGTTCCACGCGGGCTTCTTCGCTCATCATCGACTGGTCCCATGCCGGTTCGAACACGAGGTTGACGTTGGCGGTCTTCACGCCTTCCACGCTCTCCAGCTTGGTGCGCACGTCCTCCAGGATGAAGTCGGCGGCGGGACAGTTCGGTGCGGTGAACGTCATGTCGAGCTCTACCGCCCCGTCGTCCTGCACGTCAATCTTGTAGATCATGCCCAGATTGTAGATGTCCACGGGAATTTCCGGGTCATAGACCGTCTTCAGCACATCCACGATGCGCTCCTCTATCTTAGTCTTGTCTTCTTGCGTCATATCGTTTCGTTTGTGATATATAATAGTGCAAAGGTACGATTAAGCACGTGAAATGCAAAAGAAAAGCGGGTTTTTCTTTTGCATTTCCGAGCGAAAGTACCTTCGGCGGCCAGCCAAAGGTGCGATGAAAGGTGCGATGAAACGGGAAGAATACAAAACAAGAACAGGAAGAAAACGCCTTGGTTTCCTTCCTGTTTGGTTTATTGGGAGATTCCTCTATCAGAAGTCCATCTTGTCGAGGGTGTCCGAGAAATCCTTGGGCTCGTTGTTGGGCTCATGGTACTCGTCGTTGCGCTGCGGACGCTCGCGGAACTCGCCGCGCTGACGGCGCTCACCACGGTCTGGACGCTGACGGCGCTCGCCGCGGTCGCGGCGTTGCGGACGCTCCATGTATCCCTCCGGCTTCTCAATCAGCACGCGGTGGGAGAGCTTGAACTTGCCCGTCTTGGGGTCTATCTCCATCAGTTTCACCTGAATCTTGTCGCCTTCCTTGATGCCGGCCTCTTCCACGGTCTCCAGACGCTTCCAGTCAATCTCGGAGATATGGAGCAGTCCGTCCTTTCCGGGCATGAACTCCACGAAGCAACCGTAAGGCATGATGCTGCGCACGGTACCCTCGTAGACCTCGCCGACCTCGGGAATGGCCACGATGGCACGGATCTTGGCGATGGCTGCATCGATGCTGTCCTTGTCGGGACCGCTCACCTGTATCTTGCCTACGCCGTCCTCCTCATCGATGGTGATGGTGGTGCTGGTGTCCTCCTGCATCTGCTGGATGATTTTTCCACCCGGGCCAATCACGGCTCCGATGAACTCCTTCGGAATCTCGAAGGCCACGATGCGCGGAACGTGGGGCTTCAGCTCGGGACGCGGCTCGGCGATGGTCTCCGTGATGCAGTTGAGGATATGCTCACGGCCGGCCTTGGCCTGCATGAGTGCTTTCTCCAGAATCTCGAACGACAGTCCGTCGCACTTGATGTCCATCTGGGTGGCCGTCAGACCGTCCTTGGTACCGGTGGTCTTGAAGTCCATGTCGCCCAAGTGGTCCTCGTCGCCGAGGATGTCGCTCAGCACGGCATATTTGTCCTCACCGGGATTCTTGATCAGTCCCATGGCGATACCCGACACGGGCTTCTTCATGGGCACGCCGGCATCCATCAGAGCCAGTGTGCCTGCGCATACGGTGGCCATGGAGGAAGAACCGTTGGACTCCAGAATCTGGGACACGAGGCGTACGGTGTAGGGGAAGTCCTCGGGAATCTGCCCCTTCAGTCCGCGCCAGGCCAGATGGCCGTGGCCGATTTCGCGGCGGCCTACGCCACGCTGTGCCTTGGCCTCGCCGGTGCAGAAGGGCGGGAAGTTATAGTGGAGCAGGAAGCGCTGGTAGCTCTTGTCCAGCACATCGTCCACGAGTTTCTCGTCGAGCTTGGTGCCGAGCGTACAGGTGGTCAGCGACTGCGTCTCACCGCGGGTGAAGATGGAACTTCCGTGAGGCATGGGCAGCGGCGACACCTCGCACCAGATGGGGCGGATTTCGTCGGTCTTGCGTCCGTCAAGCCGGATGCCCTCGTCGAGGATGCAGCGGCGCATGGCATCGCGTTCCACGTCGTGGTAGTAGCGGTCCATCATGGCATATTTCTCCTCCAACTCGTCCTCCGTGAGGTCTGTATGGGCGGCGGTATACTGCTCCTTGAAGTCGGCCAGGATCTTCTCGAAAGCCTCGGCACGGGCGTGCTTCTCCAGAGCCTGCTTGGTCACGTCGTAGGCGGGCTGGTAAAGCTCCTTGTTCATCTGCTCGCGCAGCGCCTCGTCGTTGACCTCGTGGTCGTACTCGCGCTTCTTGTCGGTGCCAAGCTCCTTGCTCAGCTCCGTCTGCAACTCGCACATCGGCTTGATGGCGGCCATGGCAGCCTTCAGTGCACCGATCATGTCCTGCTCGGAAACCTCCTTCATCTCGCCTTCCACCATCATGATGTTCTCTGCCGATGCACCGACCATGATGTCCATGTCGGCCTCCTTCATCTGGGCGGTGGTGGGGTTGATGACATACTCGCCGTTGACGCGGCCCACGCGCACCTCACTGATGGGGCACTCGAAGGGAATATCCGAACATGCCAGTGCGGCAGAAGCGGCGAATCCAGCCAGTGCATCGGGCTGGTCAACACCGTCGGCGCTCAACAGCATGACATTGACATAAACTTCAGCGTGATAGTTGGAGGGGAACAGCGGGCGGAGTACACGGTCCACCAGTCGGCTGGTCAGGATCTCGTTGTCGCCGGCTTTACCCTCGCGTTTGGTGAAACCGCCGGGGAAACGCCCTGCAGCGGCATACTGCTCTCTGTAGTCCACCTGCAGAGGCATGAAATCTGTTCCGGGAACTGCATCTTTTGCGGCACAAACAGTGGCCAGAAGTACGGTGTTGTTCATGCGGAGAACAACGCTTCCGTCAGCCTGTTTTGCCACTTTCCCTGTTTCAATCGTGATGGTTCTTCCATCAGGCAATTGAATACTTTTCGTGATTACGTTCATCTTGTATTCTTACATCTAAATAAATAAATCGTGCAAAGTTACCCATTTTCTCCGAGATGGGCAAATTTTGGAGCAGCGAATGCAGAGAAAAGCTCGCTTTTGCTCTGCTGAGTCGCGACAAAATAAGCCGAAGGCAAATTTTGGAGCAGCGAAGTTTACTAATGTTTAATGTTTAATGTTTAATGTTTAGTGTTTAGTGCAGTGTTTAGTGTTTAATGTTGCGCTGCAAGGTAGTTGCGTAGCGGATTGGCATACATCGCCAGCAAACGCTCGCGCAGGAACGGTTCATCCTTTTGCGGCAACCGGATTTTGTCCAGTTGCTCCGACAGATAATTGTCGAAGCGTTGCCGATCCGATGCCGTATAATGGTCGGCATGAAGCGTGGAATGTTCCAGTTCGTCGAGTGCGATATAGTTGTTGGGAAACAGTTGATAGCCGGCATGCAACTGACAGTCCATCCGTCGGCTGAGTTCGTGGAACAGCTCGTTGTGTGGCCGTCCTTCCAGTTCGTCAATCCACGTGTTTATCGGTGCCGCACAATGGTAATGGACACGTCCCTTATAGCCAAAAATCCCCGTCTTCATGTTGTCCAAATCGTCCTGCCGACTTTTCTTGAATGTCGGGTTGTCGCGTTTCTGCTGAAATTCCTGCGCCTTCAGGTAGTCGCACGGATCAAACTCATAGCTGATGGTCAACGGGACGATGTTCAGTTCTTTCAGACGCGCTATGACAGATCCGTCGCCCCCCATGGACAGCATCTTGAGCACTGCATCCTGTGTCCGGTCGTCCGAGTCCTTGGCCCGTCCTTCACGTTGTGCTATCCAGATGTTCTCGTGTTTCTGTGTGACCGCATAATGGATGTAGCGGCTCATCAGTTGGCTGGAGTGCAGCATCTCCTTGGGAGTCAGTCCGCGGCGCACGGTGAACGCCTTGTTCATGCGCACCAGCCGGCGAATCCAAGGATAAATCAGCAGGTTGTCTCCGATGCCGATTTCCACCGTCGTCGGGTAGCCGGCATCCAGCAGGAGAACATCGAGTAGGGCAGAGTCGAGCACGATGTCGCGATGGTTGCTGATGAAGGTGTACCGCAGGCTGCGGTCGCGTGGCAGGCTGCTTCCGTCGAAGGTGCAACCGTCGGTATGCTTGCGGATGATGTGCCGCACGATGGGCTTCATGAACCTTTTCTGGAAATCGAGTGGCGACTTCACGCCGACAAACGCCATCTTCAGCACTGCGTTCCGCAACGCTTTGGGCAGCCAGGGCGCCAGTCCGCGAAGTAGGGTGGAGAACTGCCGGTCGGCAAGCAGTTCGTCAAAAGCCAGCCGCATTTCGCCTGTGTCATAAGGGCGGATGCCGTCGAATTCAGAAGGTGTGGCCATAAGTGCAGATCAGAATTGGTTTTCAACTATATCCGTCAGCACATCGCTCATCTGAAGCCCAGCCGCCTTGACCTGTTGCGGGATGAAACTGGTGGCCGTCATTCCCGGAGTGGTATTGACTTCCAGCATGGAAATCTTTCCGTCGGGGGCAATGATGTAGTCAATGCGGATAATGCCGTTGCAATGGAGAATGTCGTAGATGTGGCTGGTGATTTCCCTTACCCGGCGTGTGACATCTTCGGAAAGGCGGGCCGGGGTGATTTCCTGTACCTGACCGTTATACTTCGCATCGTAGTCGAAGAATTCATTGGCAGTGACCACTTCCGTGGCGGGCAGCACCACCGATTTGTGCTTTGTCTTGTACACACCGATGGAAATCTCGGTGCCTTCCAGATACTGTTCGACCATCACTTCCGGACTCTCCATCATCGCCTTCCGGATGGCCGGAGCCAGTTGGTCGCGGTTCTTCACCTTCGACACGCCGAACGACGAACCGTCGGCAGCCGGCTTGACGAAACACGGCATTCCGATGCGTGCCTCGATTTCCTCATCGCTCACCAACTGCTCATAGCCCTGGCGTATCAACAGCGAGTCGGCCACGCTGACCCCATAGCCGCGAAGGTACTGGTTGAGCACAAACTTGTCGAACGTCATGGCTTCCACCAATACGCCACTGGTGCTGTAGGGTACGCCTACGAGGTCGAAATAGCCCTGCATGATGCCGTTCTCCCCCGGTGTGCCGTGTATGGTGATATAGGCATAGTCGAAATGTTTCGCCTTCCCGTTCTCGATGAACGAGAAATCGTTGCGGTCGATGCGTGCCGTCGTTCCACCGGGCAGTTCCACCTTCCAGTCCTGCCCTTTGACATCCACGATATATACATTGTAGCGCTCTTTGTCGAAAAACGAAAAGAGGCCTTGAGCCGAGCGCAACGATACGTCGTGCTCGGAAGAGTCGCCACCGCAGACGATGGCAATGTCACGTTTCATTTTATTGGCCATACGTGTATTTGTTTTGATGATTATTCCGGTTTCATATATTTGCGCCATTTGGCGATGAGTTCCTCCATGTCGGGCGGCAACGGCGAACTGAAGTCCATCTGCTGTCCGGAGACCGGGTGTACGAAGCCCAGTGTGCGTGCGTGCAGGGCCTGTCGGGCGCAGATCTTGAAGCAGTTCTGGATGTAAGCCTTATAGGACGCGGTACGTTCACCGCGGAGGATTTCCATGCCGCCATACCGTTCGTCGCCGAAGAGCGGATGCCCGATATGCTTCATGTGTGCGCGTATCTGGTGTGTGCGCCCCGTCTCCAGCCGACACTCCACGAGGGTCACGTAGCCGAAACGCTCCAGCACGCGATAGTGGGTGACTGCGGTCTTCCCAAGTTCGCTGCCCGGTGGGAATACGGCCATCCGCAACCGGTCTTTCGGGTCGCGCCCGATATTCCCCTCGATGCGTCCGCTGTCTTCACTGAGGTTTCCCCACACCAGCGCGTTATAGCTGCGGTGCGTGTCATGGTTGAAGAACTGCGCGCCCAGTTCGGTCTTCGCCGTCGGCGTCTTTGCCACGACGAGCAGTCCGCTGGTGTCCTTGTCAATGCGATGGACAAGTCCCACGGCAGGGTCGTTCGGATCGTAGGCAGGATTGTCGCGAAGATGCCACGCAACGGCATTGACCAAGGTGCCGTGGAAGTTGCCGCAGCCCGGGTGCACCACGAGACCCGCCGGCTTGTCGACCACCATCAACTGGTCGTCTTCATAGACGATGTCCAGCGGAATGTCCTCGGCCACGATGGTCGTATCGTGATGCGGTCTGTCGAGCATCAGGGTAATGACATCCCCCGGTCGCACCTTATAGTTGCTCTTCACGGGAATGCCGTTGACATGGATGAACCCTGCATCGGCTGCATTCTGAATCCGGTTCCGTGACGAGTGCGGCAGGTGTTCCGACATATACTTGTCTATGCGCAGAGGCACCTGCCCCCGATCCACTTCCATGCGCAGATGCTCATAGAGCCCGTCGTCCATATCAATCTGTTCGAAATCCGTGGTGTTCATGTCGTTACTGTTGCACCTCTTCAAAATCATCGACATCGCCTCCATACGGCAGGACGCTGCCGTCTCCTCCCATGTCCTCCATGTCGTCCAGGCCATCGTTCTGGTCGTCAGACGTACCTTTCCCGACCATCAGCGTCAAGGGGAGGTCTATTGACACGCGGTCGCCGTTGTCCACGCGCCGCCCACGGCAGAGGATGCCGTAGACCCAATCCTTCTCCCCCGCGACCATCTTGGCCGGCTGCATCTTGAAGCCGAGCGATTTGAGCTTGGCCTCGGCCTCCCTGTAGCTGGAGTTGTCCACAATGTCGGGAATCTCGATGGTCGGCGACGACGTGGAGTTGACCGTCACATAGACCACGCGTCCTTCCTTGACCTTGGTGCCGTAGTCCGGGTTCTGTGCCAGAACACAGTTGGCCGGCATCGTCTTGACGTACCCCGAATCGCTGACCATGATGCGCAGCCCGTCCTGCCGCAGCAAGCGTTCCGCCTTACCGCAGTCCATTCCCTTCAGGTCGGGCACGGGTATTCCGACCCCATGCTTGGTATAGATGCTAAGCCCGACACCGACACCCACCACGAGCACCACCACCACCGCCACCATGGCGAGCAGATGGAAGCACAGGTACGGGCTGAACAGTTTGCCGAAGAGATCCTTGACGTTCATTGAGATGGCGTATTACGTATAAGACACATATATAGCATAGGAGTGGCAAAAGTACAAAGAATAATTCATACCGCCAAAGGAAAAGCAAAAAAAGAGAGGCAACCACCGGTCGTCTCCCTACATCTTCGTTTCGTCTCCTGTCGGAACCGTCACTTATTTCCCGTGGTTCTCGTGAGACACGGTCAACTTCTTACGGCCCTTTGCGCGGCGGGAAGCCAGTACGCGACGTCCGTTCTTGCTTGCCATACGCTTGCGGAAACCATGCTTGTTCACGCGACGACGATTGTGAGGCTGAAATGTTCTTTTCATTGTCTTGTCTTGTATTTTATTGTTTTTATTTCACGAACTGGGTTGCAAAAGTACACATTATTTTCGAGATACGCAAGTTTTGTGCGTTTTTTAGTGCGGAAAAACCGTTTTTTTATATTTTTTTGCGTAACTTTGCACCGCTTTTTGCGGGTTACGCATCAGAGAAATTGCAATTTTCATAAGATAAACACAGTATGATTAAATCACAAGACATCAAGAAGGGCACCTGCATCCGCATGGATGGGAAGCTCTATTTCTGCATTGACTTCCTTCACGTGAAGCCGGGCAAGGGAAACACCATCATGCGCACCACGCTGAAGGATGTGGTGAGCGGCCGCGTATTGGAAAAACGCTTCAACATCGGCGAATCGCTCGAAGACGTGCGCGTGGAGCGTCGTCCCTATCAGTATCTTTACCAGGAGGGTGCCGACTACATCTTCATGAACCAGGAGACCTTCGACCAGATTCCCATCGCCAAAGACCTGATTACCGGTGTGGACTTCATGAAAGAGAGCGATATTGTCGAGGTGGTCAGCGATGCCGACACCAACACCATCCTCTATGCCGAGATGCCCGTGAAGACCAACCTTCGCATCACCCACTCCGAGCCTGGCATCAAGGGCGACACCGCCACCAACGCCACCAAGCCTGCCACGCTGGAGACCGGCGTGGAGATTCGTGTCCCCCTGTTCGTCGACGAAGGTGACCTGGTACAGGTAGACACCCGCGACGGCAGTTATCTGAACCGTGTAAAGGAATAAATGAAATTCTCTGTCATCGTCCCCGTCTACAATCGCCCCGAAGAAGTCGGCGAGTTGCTGGAGAGCCTTTGCTCTCAGACAGAGACCGACTTTGAGGTCATCGTCGTGGAGGACGGTTCACAGAACCTCTGCAAGGATGTTTGCGTGTCATACGCAGACATCCTTGACTTGCATTATTATTATAAGGAGAACAGCGGTCCGGGCTTGAGCCGCAACTACGGGGCTGAACGCGCCGTAGGAGACTATCTCATCGTGCTCGACTCCGACGTGGTGTTGCCCGAAGGCTACCTCAAGGCCGTAGACAGCGGACTGACCCGGTGGGCTGTGGACGCTTTCGGCGGCCCCGATGCCTCAAACCCCTCGTTTACCGACATCCAGAAAGCCATTTCCTACACCATGACGGGCTTCTTTACCACAGGAGGCATCCGTGGCGGAAAGAAGACGCTCGACCGCTTTTATCCCCGCTCGTTCAATATGGGCATCCGTCGGGAGGTCTACCGGCAGTTGGGCGGTTTCTCTTCGATGCGCTTTGGCGAAGACCTTGATTTCAGTTACCGCCTGGTGGAGGCAGGTTGCCAGACCCGGCTCTTCCCCGACGCGTGGGTGTGGCACAAGCGCCGCACCGATTTCCGCAAGTTCTTCCGCCAGGTCTACAACAGCGGCATCGCACGCATCAATCTGGAGAAACGCCATCCCGGTACGCTCAAGGCCGTCCATCTGCTGCCTATGGTATTCACCGTCGGCGTGGCCGCGCTCATCGTGGCCAGCGCGGTGGGTCGGGTGCTGATGCACTATTGTCCCGAAGACCACTGGCTCTGGCTCTTCCTCTGTCCGTGGATTCCCATCGTGCTGTACGCCCTGCTCATCCTGACCGGCTCCACCGTGAGCAACAAGAGCCTGAAGGTGGGATTGCTCAGCGTGCCTGCCGCCTTTATCCAGTTGACCGGCTACGGTGCCGGTTTCCTTGAGGCATGGTGGAAACGCTGCGTCAAGGGGCAGGACGAGTTTGCTGCCTTCGAGAAAAACTTCTACAAGTAGGTTCATCATTGCCCCGTTCAACATGGACAGACTTAGCATCAACCAGTGGGCAGAAGACGACCGGCCGCGGGAGAAGCTCATGCGGCTCGGGGCCGAGGCACTCAGCAATGCCGAACTGTTGGCCATCCTTGTCGGTTCCGGTTCGGCGCAGGAGAGTGCCGTTGACTTGATGAAACGGGTGCTGACCGACTGCAACAACAACCTCAATACGCTGGGCAAATGTTCCATCTCCCGGCTGATGGATTACAAGGGCGTGGGGCCGGCCAAGGCCGTCTGTATCATGGCGGCTTGCGAACTGGGCAAACGCCGACAGATGGAGCAGGTCGAGGCGCGCCCGAAACTGGACTCGGCCACGGCGGTCTACAACTATATGCACCCCAAGATGCAGGACCTCGACGTGGAAGAAGCCTGGGCACTGCTCATGAACCAAGGGTGCAACCTCATCAAGGCCGTGCGCCTCTCCCATGGCGGCATCAGCGAGACGGCTGTCGATGTGCGCATCATCCTGAAGGAAGCCCTGCTGGCCAACGCCACCGTAGTGGCCTTCTGCCACAACCATCCCGGCAACAATGTCCGGCCAAGCAGTGACGACGACCGCCTCACGCAACAGGTCAACAAGGCTTGCCAGACCATGCGCATCCATCTGCTCGACCATGTCATCGTGGCCGACGGAAACTATTACAGTTATCGGGAACAGGGACGCTTGACTTGACCTTCTGTATGTGCACGATGAAAAAACGCATTTCCCATACCCTCTGCCGAATAGCGGTTCCCGTCCTTGCGGTCTGCGCGACGAAGACCGCCACAGCCCAGGAACTCCCGGTCGGCGTGGTCAGTCATCAGGATTCCATGCACTGCGTGCAGGTCGGATTGGCCGCCAACATTGCAGACCGCTACGCCAATGGCCTGCAGATTTCCCCTTTTGCCAATATGTCGGCAACACCCTTCCGCGGCATCCAGATGAGTGCCGTCAGCAATATCGCCATGGGCGTGAAGCAAGGGATGCAGCTGGGCGGTGCACTCAATGTGTCGTCCGGCTATATGCGGGGCATTCAGTTGGCCGCCGTCAACTACGCCGACTCGCTCAACGGTTCCCAAATCGGTCTGGTCAATGTCGCACTGACCCATCCGCGGGGTTGGCAGGCCGGTATCGTCAACATCACCCGTGACACCATCGCGCACAAGATCGGACTGGTCAACATCAATTCCAAGACCACCATTGACTTTATGCTGTCGGCAGGAACCAGTACGAAGCTCAACGCTGCCGTCCGCTACCGCAACCAGAGTACCTATAATATCCTGGGTGTGGGGACGCACTATATGGGGTTGGACCGCGACTTTTCCGGTGCCCTTTTCTATCGTATCGGACAATACTTCCACCTCACGCCCCGACTCACCGTCAGCGGCGATGTGGGTTATTATCATATCGAGACTTTCCAGCGTCAAGCCGAAAAGCCCGAACGGCTCTACTCGCTCCAGGCACGTGTCAATGCCGACTATCAACTCAACAAATATCTCGGAGCCTTTGTCTCCGTGGGGTACGGCGACACGCGCTATTACAGCCATCATCGGCACTACCGTAATCGCCCCCTCTTTGAGGTGGGTCTGACTATACGTCGCCAACGTTCCCGGGGAGAGAACATCTTTGACATCCGTCGCGACGAGGACAGCATCACGGGCCGTGCCGATTCCGTTCTCGCGCTGCCCCTCAAACCCAAGCCCTGGCTGGCTGCCGTTGAGGCCACGGGCATCAATGTTTTTGTGCACTGCTTCGACCGCTTTGTGTTGCGCGAGGATTTTGCCAAGACCACGCTCCACTCCCTGGGCCACAACATACGCAACGGTTTTGTGTGGGACAACGACCAGTTCTCGACCAATCTCTTTGCGCACCCCTATCACGGAAACCTCTATTACAACGCAGCCCGTAGCAATGGCCTGAACTTCTGGCAGTCTGCCCCTTACTCCTTCTTCGGGTCGCTCATGTGGGAACTGGCCGGAGAGAAAGAGCCGCCGGCCATCAACGATCTGATGGCCACCACGATGGGCGGCATCTGTATCGGTGAGGTGACCCACCGTGTCAGCGACATCATTCTCGACGACCGTGCCTTCGGTTTCCCACGTTTCCTGCGTGAAGCGGCCTCCACCATCATCAACCCCATCAAGGGGCTGAACCGCATCCTTACGGGAAAAGCGTGGCGTTTGCGATCCAGTCATTACTTGTACCACGACCGGGAGGCTTTCCCCGTCGACTGTTCCTTCAGTGTCGGCGACCGCTATCTGGCCGACAACGGAGCCATCTTCCGCGGGGAGCACAACCCTTACGTCAACTTCTATCTGGAATACGGTGATGCGATGGACGGGGAAAGGCACAACAAGCCCTACGACTTTTTCAGTGCCGAAGCCACGTTCGGTCTCAGCGGCAACCAACCCCTCGTGGGCGGGTTGCACATCCTCGGGCGGTTGTGGTCTGCGCCGTTCAGTTGGGGGAAGTCCATGGATGCAGAGTTTGGCGTGTATCAACACTTCAACTACTACGACTCCAAACCCGTGAAGGACGGCTCCAACCTCACTCCCTACCGCATCAGTGAAGCGGCCTCCGTAGGGCCGGGTGTCATCGTCGCTTTTCCGGCAGTGGGTGCACTGACACGTCTCGAACAGCGCATCTTCCTCAGTGGAATCCTGTTGGGCGGCACCAAGAGCGACTATTTCAACGTGATAGACCGCGACTACAATATGGGGAGCGGCTACAGTGTCAAAACCAAGACGCACATGGAAGTCCGGCACTTCGGGCGTTTTATCCTCAATGTCCATTATTTTCAGATTTTCACTTGGAAAGGCTACGAGAACAAAGACCTCAGCACCATTGACCCGCTCTATCTGAACGCGCAGGGCGACAAGGGCAATGCCCGGTTGCTGGTGGTCAGTCCGATACTGGAGATTGACCTGTCCAAGCGTTGGAGCCTACTGGCGGCCGGTTCTTTCTTCAAGCGTCAGACGCACTACAAATATTATCCGGACATCCAAATGAAAACCTTTGAAATAAGGAGCGGATTGACTTACCACTTCTGACAAACGCAAAAACGACATGGCACACGAACATCATTCCGGACACCAGAGCCAGTACCGTCAACTGGCCGTCATCATCGTCACCGTCATCCTGCTGGTTGGCGCTGCCTGTGTGGAGCATTTCCTTTCGTTGCCCACATGGCAACTGTTGCTGGTCTATCTCGTCCCCTATCTCCTGGTGGGATATGGTACGCTGGCCGAAGCGGCGGAAGGACTGCTGCACGGCGAAGCCTTCAACGAGGATGTCCTCATGTCGCTCGCCACCATCGGTGCCCTTGGCATCGGTTTCCTGCCCGGTGCCGAGACGGAGTTTCCTGAAGCGGTGTTCGTCATGCTGCTCTTCCGGATAGGCGAGATGTTTGAGGGCTATGCCGAACGGCAAAGCCGGAGGAGCATTTCCAGTCTCATGGACATCCGTCCCGACGTGGCTCACGTGGTGCGTGAGGGGGAGACCGTCAATGCAAAACCCGAGGACGTGGCCGTCGGAGAGACCGTCATCGTCACTCCAGGCGAGAAAGTGCCGCTCGACGGCAGGGTCAGCAAGGGGACCTCGACCCTCGACACCATGGCACTCACGGGCGAAAGTATGCCGCGCGACATTGCCGAAGGCGACGAAATCGTGTCGGGGTGCATCAACCTGAGCGGTGTCCTCCACGTCACCGTGACCAAAACGTACGGTGAGAGTACGGTGTCGAAGATTATCGGACTGGTGGAACACGCCGGCGACAAGAAGTCCAGGAGTGAGGCTTTCATCACGCGTTTCGCCCGCTATTACACTCCCGTCGTCGTCCTTGCCGCCTTGGTGCTGGCCTTGGTACCTCCCCTCTTTTCCGGTCATTTCGTTGCCGCCTTCCCCACATGGCTCTACCGCGCCCTGATGTTCATGGTCGTCTCGTGTCCCTGCGCCCTGGTCATCAGTGTGCCGCTCACGTTCTTCGGGGGCATCGGCGGTGCATCGCGCCACGGTATCCTGGTCAAAGGGGCTTGCTACATGGATGCGCTGACCCGCCTCCATACGGTGGTCTTCGACAAGACCGGCACGCTCACCTGTGGACAGTTTGTCGTCGAAGCCGTACATCCCGACCATTGCGACGAGCACCAATTGCTGCATCTGGCAGCCCATGTGGAACACTTCTCCACCCATCCCATCGGGACTGCACTGCGTGAAGCCTTTCCCGAAGAGGCCACCGACGGCTGTCGCATCAGCGACGTGGAGGAAGTGGCCGGACAGGGCATCCGCGCCCGGGTGGAAGGTCGTCTGGTCTGTGTGGGCAATCCGCGTATGATGGAAGCCGTGGGCGCACAGTGGCATCCGTGCCACCGTGTCGGCACCATCATTCATGTGGCCATCGACGGCAGGTATGCAGGCCACATCGTGATCAACGACCGCATCAAGGACGACAGTGCCGAAAGCATCCGGCGGTTGAGGCAGTCGGGGGTCAAGCGCACGGTACTGCTGACGGGCGACCGGAACGAGGTGGGGCGGCACGTGGCCGATACGCTCCAGCTTGACGAGTACCACGCCGAACTCCTGCCGGCCGACAAGGTCAGTCAGGTGGAGCGGCTCTTGAAGGAGAAACCGGACGGAACGACCCTCGCCTTCGTGGGCGACGGCATCAACGATGCGCCGGTGCTGGCCCGCGCCGACGTGGGAATCGCCATGGGAGCACTGGGCAGCGATGCCGCCATCGAGGCGGCTGACGTGGTGTTGATGGACGACCGACCCTCGAAAATAGCCGTGGCCGTCGGCATTGCCCGGCGCACCGTCGGCATTGCACGCCAGAACGTCGTCCTGGCCATCGGCATCAAGGTGGCTGTGCTGGTGCTGGCCGCCTTCAACATGACCACGCTGTGGATGGCTGTCTTTGCAGATGTGGGGGTCACGGTGCTGGCTGTTCTCAACGCGATGAGGGCTTTGCGCGTGGGGAAAATGAAAGAAAACCGGCATTTTCTTGCATGATACGTGCATTTTTTATAACTTTGCGGAAGCAATGCCGTTCGTTACGACAAAGAAGTCCAATAACCTATAAAAACTACAACATGACGATGAGAAACTACCTATTGACTCTGGCCTGCTGCTGCTCGGTATGGGCATCGGCGCAGACCGCCAAACCTGCCATTCCGCGCGACGGACAGTTGGAAGCCAAGATTGAGAAAACCCTCGCCAAGATGACCCTTGACGAGAAAATCGGACAGATGCTCGAACTGAACCTCGACATCATGGGAGGTTATGATGCGTCGGGGCAGTGGCAACTCAACGAAACCATGCTCGACACCTGTATCTCGAAGTGGAAGATCGGTTCGATTCTCAATGCGCCCGGCACCCGTGCGGCCACCGTGGAACAGTGGCAGAAGTGGATTCGCCTGATACAGAAGAAGTCGATGAAGTATATCGGCATTCCTGACGTGTATGGTCTGGACAACAACCACGGCGTGACTTATGTGCAGAACGGAACCCTGTTCCCGCAGCCCATCAACCTTGCTGCATCGTTCAACACCGGACTAGCTCGACAGGGTGCTGAAATCTGTGCCTACGAGAGTCGCGCAGCCAACTGCCCTTGGGTGTACAACCCCGTCACCGACTTGGGGCGTGACCCGCGCTGGTCGCGCATCTGGGAGAGCTTCGGTGAAGACCCCATCGTCAATGCACGCATGGCTGAGGCCGAAATCCAGGGCTATCAGGGCGACAACCCCAACCGCCTCGGCAAGTACAATGTGGCCACCAGTCTGAAGCACTATATGGCCTATGGCGCACCCTTCACGGGAAAAGACCGTACGCCGGCCTATGTCGCCCCCAACGTGTTGCGCGAGAAGTATTTCGAGCCGTTCAAGGCCGCCATCCGGGCCGGTGCGCTCACCGTGATGGTCAATTCTTCGAGCATCAACGGCGTTCCCGTACACGCCAGCTATGAATACCTTACGAAATGGCTGAAACAGGATTTGAACTGGGACGGTATGATTGTGACCGACTGGGCCGACATCAACAATCTGTACACCCGCGAAAAGGTGGCCAAGGACAAGAAAGATGCCATCCGCATAGCCATCAATGCCGGCATCGATATGTCGATGGATCCCTACAGCGTGGAGTTCTGCATCCTGCTGAAGGAACTGGTCAACGAGGGCAAGGTCAGCCAGGCGCGTATCGACGATGCCGTGCGCCGCATCCTTCGGCTGAAATACCGCATCGGACTCTTTGACGAGCCCAATACGGGGGGCAAGGACTATGGGAAGTTCGGGTCGGAAGAGTACGCTGCTGCGGCTCTCCGCAGTGCCGAGGAAACGGAAATCCTGCTGAAGAACGACGGCATCCTGCCTCTGGCAAAAGGCAAGAAAATCCTGCTCACCGGCCCCAATGCCAATCAGATGCGCTGCCTGAATGGTGGCTGGAGCTACACTTGGCAGGGGTCGAAAGCCGAAGACCTCGCCGAGAAATACAACACGATTTACGAGGCCTTCTGCAATAAATTCGGTCAGGAGAACGTCATCCTCGAACAGGGCGTGACCTACAACGAGCAGGGGAAATACTGGGAGGAACACGAACCGCAGATCGGGAAAGCCGTTGCTGCGGCCGGTCAGGCCGATGTCATCGTCGCTTGCATCGGTGAGAACAGCTACTGCGAGACTCCGGGCAACCTCAGCGACCTCTGGCTCTCGGACAACCAGCGCAACCTCGTGAAGGCACTGGCCAAGACGGGCAAACCCGTCATCCTCATCCTCAACGAGGGTCGGCCGCGCCTCATTGCCGACATCGAACCGCTGGCCAATGCCGTGGTCGATATTCTCCTGCCCGGCAACTATGGTGGTGATGCGCTCGCCAACCTGCTGGCCGGCGATGCCAATTTCTCGGCCAAGCTGCCCTACACCTATCCTCGGGAAATCAACTCACTGGCCAACTACGACTACAAGGTGAGCGAAGAGGTGGGCACCATGTCCGGTGCTTACAACTACGATGCGAAGGTCTCGCTGCAGTGGCCCTTCGGCTACGGTCTGAGCTACACCACTTTCGAGTATGCCAACCTTCGGGTGGACAAGGCGCAATTTACTGCCGACGATGTGTTGACCGTCAGCGTCGACGTGAAGAACACGGGCAGTCGGGCAGGAAAGGAGCCGGTGCTGCTCTATTCCAGCGACCTCGTGGCCTCCATCGTGCCCGACAACAAACGCCTGCGCTGCTTCACCAAAGTCAGTCTGGAGCCGGGCGAGACCAAGACCGTCACCTTCTCCTTGCCGGCTAAAGAACTGGCCTTTGTGGGAGCCGACGGCCGCTGGACACTGGAAGAGGGTGATTTCCTGCTTAAAGTGGCGCGACTTTCCGCTCCTGCCGTCTGCACCAAGACCAAGGTTTGGGACGCACCCAACATCGATTGAACATGGATGGAACAGCGGTTCATCTGATGCGGAACTTCTTTTTCCCTGCCCAGAAAAAAATATTTCTCTCGGCAGGGAAAATTTTTTCTCTCGGCAGAGAGTGCAAAAAGGGTAGGGGCGGATCGGAAGGGAATCCGGCAGCGGTGGGCGTATATATAAGACATAATGAGTATATGTGTATTCGGTTGATTCATGTCAAACAATGCAAAAAAGTCCGCCGGAATACTGAATTTTCTTTTGGAAAAGTTTGCAGTTTCGGTAAAAAGCCGTACCTTTGCATCCG
>CAVJNH010000051.1:0-20074 GCA_963651005.1 Oscillibacter sp. MSJ-31 | reverse complement strand
AAATACTATTGGCAATGCAAGACCTCGCGGTCGCAAAAGGCGACACAAAAAGAGCGTGAACCGTCCTGTTGTCCGTCCCACGTACCGAGGCTCTAGCATTGCCTATTATAGTTGAACAGACAACGTTAGAGCCCACGCCGATATGAATAATTGGAAAATTAATCACATCCCGGGCATCTACCGTTGCTACGTCCAAGACAGAGATGTCGAATTTGCGAGATTCGATGAGTCCCAAACACAGCGCCAAGTAAACGCCTTTCTAATGTCGAACCTCAGTCGCCCACCCAACCTCCTTGTCGCGAGGGCTCTCCCCCACAAAAGGCCCGGCGTGAGCTGAGGCCGGACAGCCTCGGTTTCCGGCATTTGCGTGCCCTCCACCTGACTATCCGTTTGCAAAGATAGGGGTTCTTTTTCAAAAATGCAAGAAAAAACAAGATTTTTTTCAAAATCTGGAACGATGAACTACTTTCGAACCACTTCCGAACCACTTTTTTCACTCTTCTATCACTCTTATATCTCCCCTTCTTGCCGAACCAGTCGGAACATTCGACAGGTTGCGTTTTTGGTGAGTTCGCTCTCTTCATGATGCAAAAAGACTTCTATTATGATGCAACAAGGCTTTCGTTATGATGTAAGAATGTGCTTTCTGACGATGTTACGGCGGTCGCCAAAATACTTTACGGCGGTCGCCAAACAATTACACGGCGGTCGCCATTCAATATTTTGACGGTCGTCAAAACACGTGCGAATGCACTTTTTCGCATCATCATACACGCATGATTACATCATCATGTATAACACCGAAGAGGCGTGAGAAAGCGTGAGAAAAGGATGATTTTCTATCGAAGATGTCAGGCAGATTGGTATATGCTCTTCTTTGTCTGCAGTCACGGGCATCCCTCACAAGGTTGAAAAGTTAAAAGTTTGTATTGAAGTACAGAAATCGGGCAGAATGTTTCGTGATTTGGAAACGAATCACTACCTTTGTGCCGACAAAACGAGAAGAATATGGCACGGAACAATCCCAAAGTCGTTCAAATCAAAAGGAAGATAGACATGAAACAGGTAGGAAAGTTCAAGCTGTACAGTTCAGAGGAAGTGCTTGACAAGCATTTCGGCAAGGTGGGCACCCCAAGACGTGACGACTTCGAGCGCAGTGTGGCCGCTTCAGTCCATGCCTACGAGTTGGGCGAGGCCATCAAGAGAGCGAGAATCGGACAGCATCTCACGCAAGAGGAACTGGGTGAGCGCATCGGTGTGAAGCGTGCCCAGATTTCACGGCTGGAGAAGGGGTACAGCATAAGCATACCCACCATGAGCCGTGTGTTCCAGGCCCTCGGAGTGGCAACTGCCTCCCTCGACCTCGGAGCAGTCGGCAAGGTCGCCCTTTGGTAATTTCGTTCTGAACTCTTTCCCTCGCCTTACCCAAGCTCTACCCAAGCCCCAAAGAGCACTTTGGGTATGGCAAGGAGCAGAGTGCTTGCTTTCTGGTTGCTTTCTGATACGAGGCTAATGCTGCTTCTGCAAGTAACTTTCCGACAGAAGTGACGCAAAATTGGGGAGGAATACGTGGAATCTCATATTTTTTTCATAACTTTGCACCTTGAATGATGATAGGATTCAAGATACATGGCTTGTATATTGCATATTGAAACCAGTACGGAGGTGTGTTCGGTGGCGGTGTCGGAAGACAGCCACTGCATCTACCACGAGGAAGACCGCAGCGGGTCGAACCATGCCGAGCGGTTGGGTTCGATGGTGGACGAGGCCCTCTCGTTTACCGACAGCCACGCCATTCCGTTCGATGCGGTGGCCGTGAGCTGCGGCCCGGGGAGCTACACGGGGCTGCGCATCGGCGTGTCGATGGCCAAGGGCATCTGCTACGGACGTGACCTGAAGCTCATCGGCGTGCCCACGCTCGAACTGCTGGCCGTGCCCGTCCTGTTGCGCGAGAGGCTGGAGGAGGACGCCCTGCTCTGTCCCATGATCGACGCACGGCGCATGGAGGTCTATGCCGCCGTCTACGACCGCAGCCTCAAGGCCGTCCGCCCCGTGGGGGCTGACGTGGTGGAGGCCGACACCTACAAGGAGTGGCTCGACGCCCATCCGGTCTATTTCTTCGGCAACGGCGCCAAGAAGTGCATGGACACCATCCGCCACCCCAACGCCCACTACATCGACGGCATCGAGCCGTTGGCGCGGTGGATGCAACCTCTGGCCGAACGCCGTCTGCTGGACGGGCGCACCGAAGACGTGGCCTACTTCGTGCCTTTCTACCTGAAGGACTTCGTGGCCCTCAAACCCAAGAAATTACTCTAAAAGAATGGACCATACAGATATGATGGAAATAAAAGGAATAGACTACAACACGCAACGTGAGCAACTCATCATGCCCGAATACGGGCGCGAGATACAGTTGATGGTGGAGCACGCCTGCTCGCTGCCCTCGAAGGAGGAACGCCTGCGCTGTGCACGGAGCATCGTCCGGCTGATGGCGGCACGCAATCCGCAGGCCCGGGCCAACAACAACGACGAACACGCCTACTGGGACCACCTCTACCTCGTCAGTGGGAAGAAGCTCGACATCGACTGGCCCTACGACGTGTCGATGGCGGAGAAGTTCCTGGCCAAGCCCGCCCACGTGCCCTACAACAAGGGGCAGTTCAAGCTGCGCCACTACGGACGGCTGCTTGACGAGACCTTTGAGCGGCTGAAGAGCATGCCGCCGGGAGCGGAGCGCGACGAACTGGCGCGGCAGACCGCCAACCAGATGAAGCGCGACCTCGTCAACTGGGGGCACGGATCGACGGAAGACGCCAAGGTGGCCGACGACCTCGCACGCCTGACGGACGGCGTGATACAACTGGACCTCAAGACGTTCCGCTTCGAGCGGGTCACGGCGGATGCCTCCCCCGTGCCGGTGAAGCGGAACAAGGGGAAAGGCCGCAAATAACAGACACCCCATCAGCCCACAGACCCTACCGACCATGGCATCATTCAAGATAGAAGGCGGACACCCGCTCAGCGGCACCATCACGCCGCAAGGGGCAAAGAACGAAGCCCTGCAGGTCATCTGCGCCTCGCTGCTCACCAGCGACAAGGTCGTGGTGCGCAACGTGCCCGACATCCGCGATGTCAACAACCTCATCCTGCTGCTGAAAGACATCGGGGTGAAGGTGGAAAGGACGGCACCGGGGGAATACAGCTTCCAGGCCGATGCGCTCAACCTCGACTATCTGGGCAGTGCCGCGTTCGTGCGCCAGTGTGCCGCGCTGCGCGGCAGTGTGCTGATGATCGGGCCGCTGCTGGCCCGTATGGGCAAGGCGGTGATTGCCAAACCCGGGGGCGACAAGATCGGGCGGCGACGGCTCGACACCCATTTCCTCGGCTTCAAGTGTCTCGGAGCCACGTTCCGCCAGAACCCCGAGACCAACGTCTATGAGATTACGGCCAAACGGCTCACCGGCACCTATATGCTGCTCGACGAAGCCTCGGTCACCGGAACGGCCAACATCATCATGGCTGCCGTGCTGGCCAAAGGCACGACCACCATCTACAATGCGGCCTGCGAACCCTATGTCCAGCAGCTCTGCCACATGCTCAACCGCATGGGAGCCGCCATCAGCGGCATCGGTTCCAACCTGCTCACCATCGTCGGCACCCACCATCTGCACGGCACGGAGCACCGCCTCCTGCCCGACATGATCGAGGTGGGTTCGTTCATCGGGATGGCCACCATGGTGGGCGACGGCATACGCATCAAGGACGTGTCGCTGCGGAACCTCGGCATCATCCCCGACGCCTTCCGGCGGCTGGGCGTGGAAATCCGGGAGGAGGGCGACGACCTCTACGTCCCACGGCAGGAGCACTACGAGGTGGACTCCTTCATCGACGGCACCATCATGACACTGGCCGACGCGCCTTGGCCGGGACTGACCCCCGACCTGCTCTCGGTGCTCATCGTCGTGGCCACACAAGCCCGCGGTACGGTGCTCTTCCACCAGAAAATGTTCGAGAGCCGCCTGTTCTTCGTGGACAAGCTCATCGACATGGGGGCACAGATTATCCTCTGCGACCCGCACCGCGCCGTAGTGGTGGGGCACGACCGGGCCTGCACGCTGCGTCCGCAACGTATGTCCAGTCCCGACATCCGCGCAGGCATCGCCCTGCTCATCGCCGCCCTGAGTGCCAACGGCGTGAGCCAGATCAGCAACATCGAACAGATAGACCGCGGCTACGAAAACATCGAGGCGCGGCTGGGCGCACTGGGCGCACATATCGAACGCATATAGCCTATCTATATATATAAGGTGTAAACCAGACAAACGGAAAGAGGAATGATACGCAGGGAAGAGGTCTACAGGATTGGGCGGTTGGGCAAGGCGCACGGCGTGAAGGGCGAGGTGACGCTGCAGTTCACCGACGATGTCTTCGACCGCGTCGATGCCGAATACCTGGTGCTGGAACTGGACGGCATCCTCGTCCCGTTCTTCATGGAGGAATACCGTTTCCGATCCGACACCACCGCCCTGGTGAAGTTCTGCGATGTGGACACCCTGCAGCGCGCCTCGGAGCTGACCGGCTGCGAGGTCTATTTCCCCAGAAGTCTGGCGGAAGAGACGGACACCGCGCCCTCCCTCTCCATGCTGGTGGGCTTCGCGCTGGTGGATGCCGCCACGGGCAGCACAGTGGGGCGCATCGCATCGGTGGACGACACGACCAGCAACCTCCTCTTTGAACTGGAGGACGGGCGGCTCGTCCCGGCTTCCGACGACCTCATCCACCAGATCGACACCACGGAGCGAACCGTCAGAACCATCATCCCGGAGGGATTGTTAGAGATATGAAGAAGAAACAGATAGCCATCCTTGGCTCTACCGGATCCATCGGAACGCAGGCGCTGCAGGTCATTGCGGAGCACAGCGACCGCTACGAGGTGTATTGCCTCACGGCCAACAGCCGTGTGGAACTGCTCGCACAGCAGGCCCATCGGTTCCGTCCGGCTGCCGTGGTCATTGCCGACGAGTCGCGCTACGGCGAGCTGCTGCGGCTCACCGACGACCTGCCCGACGTGAAAGTCTACGCCGGTGCACAAGCCCTCAACGAGATTGTGGAGGCGCAGCCCATCGACATCGTGCTCACGGCCATGGTGGGCTTCGCAGGACTTGCGCCCACCATCCATGCCATCAAGGCCCGCAAGACCATCGCACTGGCCAACAAGGAGACGCTGGTGGTGGCCGGCGAGCTTATCGGCAGTCTGGCCACACAGTATCACGCGCCCATCCTGCCCGTGGACAGCGAGCACTCCGCCATCTTCCAGAGCCTGGTCGGTGAAGATGCCAACCCCATCGACAAGATCCTGCTGACGGCTTCGGGAGGCCCCTTCCGCAACTGCTCCGCAGAGCAACTGGCGCGGGTGACCAAAGCCGACGCGCTCCGTCACCCCACCTGGGAGATGGGAGCCAAGATTACCATCGACTCGGCCACGATGATGAACAAGGGCTTCGAGGTCATCGAGGCCAAGTGGCTGTTCGGCGTGAAAGCCTCGCAGATAGAGGTGCTGGTGCATCCGCAGAGCATCGTCCACTCGGCGGTGCAGTTTGCCGACGGCGCGGTCAAGGCGCAGCTCGGCGTGCCCGATATGCGGCTGCCGATACAGTACGCCTTTTCCTATCCGGAGCGGTTGCCGCTCTCCGGCGATCGGCTCGACCTGTTCAAAGTCCGCAATCTGGAGTTCCTCGAACCCGACCTGGAGAAGTTCCGCTGTCTGGCCTTGGCCTTTGAGGCCATCCGGAAGGGAGGCAATATGCCGTGTATCGTCAATGCCGCCAACGAGGTGGTCAACCGCGGCTTCCTCGACGGCCAGTGCGGCTTCCTGCAGATGGGCGACATCATCGCCGAGACCATGCAACGCTGCACCTTCGACGCGTCGCCGACCTACGACACCTACGTCGCCACCGATGCCGAGGCAAGGCGCATCGCCGGCGAACTGATGAAATAAAGAAAAAGTAAAAACACACAAAGAAACAACAACGAATGGAAGTCTTTTTTATCAAACTGTTACAACTGCTGATGGCCATCTCGCTCCTGGTGCTCCTGCACGAGGGAGGCCACTTCTTCTTTGCCAAACTGTTCGGTGTGAAGGTGGAGAAATTCTATATGTTCTTCGACTGGAAATTCAGCCTTTTCAAGTTCAAGCCCAAGAACAGCGATACGGAATACGGCATCGGATGGATTCCGTTGGGCGGCTACTGCAAGATTGCAGGCATGATTGACGAGAGCTTTGACACGGACCAGATGAAACGGCCTGCACAGCCGTGGGAGTTCCGCAGCAAGCCCGCGTGGCAGCGGCTGCTCATCATGATTGGCGGTGTGCTGGTCAATTTCCTGCTCGCCCTGTTCATCTACTCCATGATTCTGTTCTACTGGGGCGACACGTATGTGCCGGTGAAGAACATGACCGAAGGCATGAAGTTCAACACGGAGGCCAAGGCACTCGGCTTCCGCGACGGCGACATCCTCGTGAGCACGGAGACCGGGGCGTTCAAGGACTTCAGTGCCGACCTCTACCGTAAGATTTCCATGGCACGGCAGGTGGACATCATCCGTCAGGGCAAGCCTGCGACGGTCAGCCTGCCCGGCGACCTGAACCTCCTCGACATGATGAAGTCCGAACCGTCGTTCGTGCGCCCGCTGCTCCCTGCCGTGATTGACTCCGTCATTCCCGGAATGCCGGCTGCGTCCATCGGCATGAAGAAGGGCGACCGGATTCTGGCCATCAACGGTCATGCGGTAGACTCCTACAACGAGATTGTCGACCAGTTGGACTGCCGCGCCGACCTGTTGGCCGATGCCAAGACCCCGGCAGACAGCCTCAAGGTGCGCACCGTCCCCGTGGTGTTTACCGACGGCGCGAAGACCGACACGGCGGTGGTGACGCTCACCCCGGAGCTGTTCCTCGGCTTCACCGTGCCCTCCGTGGCCGCCCTCTACAAACCCTATACGAAGGAGTTCGGATTCTTCGAGAGCTTCCCCGCCGGAGTCAAGTACGGCATACACGTGCTCGGTTCCTATATCGACGACATGAAATACGTGTTCACAGCCGACGGAGCCAAGAGCCTTGGCGGATTCGGTGCGATCGGAAGCCTCTTCCCTTCCGAGTGGAACTGGTACCTTTTCTGGAAGATGACGGCCTTCCTGTCCATCATGCTGGCCTTCATGAACATCCTGCCCATCCCCATCCTCGACGGCGGTTACGTGCTGTTCCTCATCTATGAAATCATCACGCGGCGCAAACCGTCCGAGAACTTCATGATACGGGCCAATTACGTGGGGCTCGGACTGCTGATGCTGCTCATGGTGGTGGCCAACCTCAACGACGTGTTGCGGTGGCTCGGCCTCATGTAGGGCGAAACCGGAAGACATGAAGGTCCTGATTGTCAACACCAGCGAACGGACGGGCGGTGCAGCGGTGGCGGCTCACCGTCTGATGGAGGCACTCAACGGCAACGGCGTGAAAGCCCGGATGCTGGTGGGCTCCAAGGAAAGCGACAACATCTGTGTGGGCGAAGTGCCCGGCCGGAGGCGTGTGCGCCTGCATTTCCTGTGGGAACGCCTGTGCATCTGGGCGCACCTGCACTTCCGTCGCCGCCACCTCTTCGAAATAGACATTGCCAATGCCGGGAGCGACATCACCCGGTTGCCCGAATTTCGCGAAGCCGACATCATCCATCTTCACTGGGTCAATCAAGGAATGTTGTCGCTCGGCGACATCCGCCGTATTCTGGAGAGCGGCAAACCCGTCGTGTGGACGATGCACGACATCTGGCCTGCCACGGCCATCTGCCACCTGACGCTCGGTTGCGAGCGGTTCAAGACCGCCTGCCAATGTTGCCGTCTGTTGCCCGGAGGAGGTTCGGTCAATGACCTCTCCGCCTCGGTGTGGCGGCGCAAGGCGCGCCTGCTGACCGGGCGGCGCGTCACCTTTGTGGCCTGTAGCCAATGGCTGGCCGACGAGGCGCGGCAGAGTGCCTTGCTCCGGGGACAGACCATCTGCTCCGTTCCCAACCCCATCAACACCCACGTCTACTGCCCGGGCGATAAGGCGGCTGCCCGACAGCGGCTCTCGCTGCCTGTCGACGACCGCATCATCCTCTTCGTCTCGCAGCGTGCCACCAATCCCAACAAAGGGATGCAGTATCTGGTGGAAGCCTGCCGACTGCTGGCCGACCGTGACCCTGAGATGAAAGCACACACCGCCGTGGCTATCCTTGGCGGTGATGCGGAGGAAGTGGCGGCACTGTTGCCCTTCCGCGCCCTGCCGCTCGGCTACGTCAGCGACGAGCAACGCATCGTCAGCCTGTATCAGGCCGCCGACGTGTTCGTCCTGCCCTCCCTCTCGGAGAACCTGCCCAACACCATCATGGAGGCCATGGCCTGCGGACTGCCCTGTGTGGGCTTCCGCGTGGGAGGCATTCCCGAAGAGATTGACCACCGGCAGAACGGCTATGTGGCCGACTACCGCAGTGCCGACGACCTGGCCGCAGGTCTCCGCTGGGCACTCTCTGAGGCCGACCGCGCGGCTGTCGGCAAAGCCTGTGTGGAGAAGGTCTCCCGTTGCTATTCCATGCAGCGCGTGGCCCGACAGTACATCGAAGTCTATGAGGCAGCCAAGCGTCCGCGCGTGGCCAACCGTTCCTAATCCTCCGACACCATGCCACAGCCCATTACCATCAGCATCATCACCGTCACCTACAATGCCGCGCCGGTCTTGCAGCGCACGCTCGACAGCGTGGCGCACCAGACTTTCCGCCGCATCGATCACCTGATTATCGACGGAGCGTCGAAGGACGACACCGTGGCCATGGCCCGCCGCTACGCCGAGGGGAAAGACTATTCCGTGACTGTGCTGTCTGCTCCCGACCGGGGCATCTATGATGCCATGAACCGGGGACTGGAACAGGCCAGTGGGGACTACGTGGTGTTTCTCAATGCCGGCGACGTGCTCCATGCCCCCGACACGTTGCAGACGGTTCAGCAGACGGTCGACAGCCTGTCGGCAGGAGACCGCCCCGCCGTGGTCTATGGCGACACGGCCATTGTGGACGGACAGGGGAATTTCCTGCGGATGCGCCGACTGCGGCCGCCGCGCCGCCTGACCTGGCGTTCGTTCTGTTGGGGCATGCTCGTCTGCCACCAGTCGTTCTATGTGCGCACTGATCTGGCCCGGCAGCACCGTTACCGACTTCTGTATCGCCATTCTGCCGATGTGGACTGGTGCATCCGCGTCATGAAAGAGGCGGAGCTGCGCCGCCTCCCCATCGTCAACAGTCACGCCGTCCTCTCCGACTTCATGGACGGAGGCAACACCACGCAACACCACCGCGCCTCGCTCCGTGAGCGTTTCTCGGTGATGCGCAGCCACTATGGGCTTGCCGCCACACTGCTCTGCCACCTTTGGTTCGTGGTGAGAGCCGTAATCAAGAAATAAGGGAAGTCCCGTCTACGGTTTTTCTATCAGTGCCACGGCGTAGGCCGAAATGCCCTCCTCGCGCCCGGTGAAGCCGAGCCGTTCGGTCGTGGTCGCCTTGATGGAGATGTTGTCGGGGTCGGTGCCGATGACCTCGGCCAGACACTGTTGCATGGCCGGGATGTGCGGATTCATTTTCGGATGTTCGGCGCAGATGGTCGCGTCGATGTTCACCGTCCGGTAACCTTGCGTCGCAATCAGTTTGACCGTCTCGCGGAGGATAATCTTGCTGTCCATCCCCTCCGTCTCGCTGCTGGTGTCGGGGAAATGGTAACCGATGTCGCGCATATTCGCCGCACCCAGCAACGCGTCGCAGATGGCGTGAATCAACACGTCCGCATCGCTGTGGCCCAACAGTCCCTTCGTGTGTTCCATCTTGATGCCGCCCATCCAGAGCTCGCGTCCCTCCACCAGTTGGTGGACATCATATCCCATTCCTACTCGTATCATCGTTGTCCGTATGGTTTAGTTCATGTAATAAGGTGTTTCCCGTCATTTGAAAAGATCTTTTATGCCGTCCATGTCGAAGGCCAGCGTGAAGCGCAGCGTCTGGTCCAGCGGATTGCTTCTGGCCGTGGCAATGACGTAGCCCACGTCGAG
The DNA here is from genome assembly GCA_963651005.1 of Oscillibacter sp. MSJ-31. GTDB lineage: Bacteria > Bacteroidota > Bacteroidia > Bacteroidales > Bacteroidaceae > Prevotella. Next base: position 9,945 of record CAVJNH010000051.1, on the reverse strand, counting down.
CGAGAAGGCGTTCATGCGGAAGCCGCCGCCCACGGTGAAATATTTCAGGTTGCCCTTGTTCTCGCTCTGGTGATGGTAGCCGGCCCGCAGCGAGAACTGGTCGTGGTAGACATACTCCGCGCCGATGCTCCACTGCACTTCCTGCAACTCCTCCTTCAGTCCGCCCGGTGCGTCGGTGAAACTCTTGAAGATGCCCGACACGGCACTCACGTCGTTGTATTCGTTGATGACGCGCTGCTCGTACTCCTCCTTCGTCTCGCCGTCATTCTGTTTGGGCACGGTCGGCACCAGCAGCTTGTTGGCATCGGCTGCAATGGTGAAGCGGTTGTACTCGTCCACCGGCACCATCAGTGAGGCTCCGAGCCGCATATTGGCCGGCAGGAAGTGGGGGCGTTCGTCGCCGAAATAGGCAATCTTGCTGCCGATGTTGGAGAGGTTCAGTCCCAAGCCCAACTGGCACTCGCGCTGCCCGATGTCGATGTAGTCGGTGTAGTAGCAGGCCAGGTCGGCGGCCACGGCAGAGGCCGGCGACGCATCCTCGCTGTAGTCGTAGCGCAGGTCGCTGTAAATCCAGCGGATGGCCGCGGCGATGGAGAAGCGTTCGCTGAGCATGAGGGAGTAGGCCACGTCGAGCGACATCTCGTAGGGCTTCACGGTCATGTTGTTGTCCTCGGTGCCGCTGGAGACTTCGCCCAGCGAGAAGTAGCGCAGCGACCCGGAAACGGCCGAGTAGTCGCCGATGCGGTAGTAGCCCGACAGGTAGGCCAGGTCAATGTCGCTGACCAAGGGGCGCAGCCACGGCGTGTAGTTGAGGGCGACACCGGAACGGCTGATGCAGAACGGATATTTGGCCGGATTCCAGTATTGCGAGTTGACATCCGGGTCGGTGGCGACACCCACGTCGCCCATGCCTGCGGCACGTGCGTCGGGCGAGATGGTCTGCGAAACCACGGCGTGGTCGATGGGGTTGAACAGGTTCTTGGTGTCCTGTGCCCATCCTGTGGCCGCTGTGGCCGCCATGATGACGGAGAGTAGGGTCTTCTTTGCTTTCATTGTCAGTATAACGTATTCACGGCCTATTTATTGCCCGCGACCATCAGTTTCTTGGTCTTCGACACCTGTTGCCCCCCGTCGCCGCTCAGCCGCACGCGGTAGAGGTAGAGTCCGGTGGACAGTCGGCGCCCGTTGCTGGCCGAGAGATCCCAGTCGACGGTGATGTACTGGTCGGATGGAGTGCCCTGCAGTCGGCGTTGCCACAGCATCCGTCCGTTCAGGTCAAACACCTCGATGCTGATGTTGAGGAAGCTGCCCACGCGGTCGTGGGTGATGAGGAAGGTCGTCGAGGTGGTGGCCGGGTTGTGCGTGCAGTCCACGTTGAACACGCCCGGAGCCAGTCCGTCCACGACGTAGAAGCTAAACTCCTTGGTGGTGGCGTTATTCCTCATGTCCCAAGCCCGGAACAGCAGCCGGTGATCGCCCTCGGTCAGTCGGGGAATGCTGAAGCCCACGGTGCCGCGGGTGTGGCTTCCGAAGTCGTAGGTGAAATAGTCGTTGAGGTTGTAGGTCTTGGAGGTCTGTCCGTCAATCACCAGTGCCAGATGGTGTCCCACGCCGTTTCCTGTGGCGTTGATGCCGCTGGTGTCCTCCAGTTCGGCCACGAAATAGGGTGTGGCGTTGACGCGTCCGCCGTCCACGAACGTGTCGCTGTTCAGGTAGCAGTGGACGGTCGGCCCTTCCTCGTCGTCAGAGGCCGCGTCGCTGTCGCCCAGACAGAACTGGCTGCAATGGCCGTTGGCCGTCCGTGTCCGGTCGGTGTTGGCGGCGTAGAGGCGGATGAGGCCGGTGGCGTCGGAATAGCTGATGTCCCGCGGCACGGTGAAGGAGAACGAGAACCGTCCCTGCCGGATGCTGTCGTTGCCGGTGAACAGGATGTGGGTGCGGTCGGTGTAGACGAAGGCCGTCGGGGCTTGCGCCGCGTCGTTCTGTCGGCAGACCATGGTGTCTGCCGCGTCGTACACGGTGGCGGTGAGCTGTCCGTTGAAGGTCGGGTCGGCGGTGCCCTCGTCCTGCCGGACGTGTCCGCAGACCTTCACGGTAGTTCCGGCGGCGAGGGCGATGGGGCCTTCGGCCTCTGCCAATGCCACGCCGTTGATGCTGTCGACGGCCACTTGCCCTGTGGGCAGCGACAGCCGCAAGGCCGGGTCGCCCAGGAGGGAGAACTGCAGCTTGTTGGCGGTCAGGTCGCTCTTCCCGTCAATCAGTTCGTTCTTGGCCCGTCGTACGGCCTCGCCGATGGTCGGCGGCTGTCCGTCCGACGTGTCGAGCAGGTGGCGCATGAAAGCCATGTTCATCAGCCGGTTGTACGTCTGGAACACGGTGCGTGTCGTGCCGTAGAAGGCGATGGCTCCCCCGTCGGGGTTGAGCAGGGCCGTCTCGCCGATGTTCTCCGCCTCTCCGTCGAAAGGCATGACGTCGCATGAGGCGGTGACCCAGAGGGGCAGGTGGGCGGATTCGGCTTGGGCGAAGTCCGACACGTCCACCACCTTCTCGTGGGACAGGGTGGTGGCGGCTCCGTGGCCGGAGTAGTTCATGACGAGTGCTCCCGTGCCCATCAGTTGCTGTATCTGCCGCGTCACGTCGGGGTAGCTGTTGCCGGAGGCGGTGGAGGTGCGCTCGTAAGCGTCCCAGAGGATGCGGCGCACTTCGAGGGAGGGCTGTTCGCGCTCCACCATGCTGGCCACGTCGTCGGCATCCTTCATGTGCTGGTTGCCGTTGCCGTCGTCGCCCATCATCACGATGAGGTTCTGCCAACTGCCGGCGTTCCGGTTGCCGGCGTAGGCGAGGATTTTGTCCACCACCGCCGTGGCTTGGCTGACGGTGCGCACGGGTAACCGTCCGACGGCCACGTCGCTCTTGTCGCCGCCCAGCAGGTCGCCGCCCTCCCCGTCGTCCAGCAGGGTGAAATAGTCGTCGCTGACGTAGCAGTCCGTGTGGCTGTAGGAATTGTCGCTCTCGTAGCAGATGAGGAACTGTTCCGGCCGGTAGCCCGTCCACGTGGCGGTGCGCATCCGGTTGTCCCACGCCCCGTCGCCCATCAGCAACAGGAAGCGCGGACGGTCAGCCTCGGTCGCGGCGCGGTCGTAGAGCATTTTGAGGTAGCGGCGGTAGGCGTTGGCATCGGGCGTGCCGCTGCTGAACTCGTTGTAGAGCTGGTCGGCGGCCACGATGCGCACGCGGAGTCCGTCCCGTTCTCCGTGCCACTGGGCCAGCCGTTCGGCCTGTGCCTGCATACGGCGGTCGGCAGGGATGATGATAATCAGGTCTGCCGCCCCGTCGGCATGGAGGTCCTGACAGGGGATTTCGCCGAGAAGGTCGGGCGCAGGGAAGGTGGTGGCGGCGAGGTCGGGTAGGGGTGTCGGCGTGGCGTGGTAGAGGGACAGGTAGTCGAGGCGCACCACAGCTTGGCTGTTGCCCGGCGTGAGGGTCACGGTGTTGCTGGCCGACAGGTGTTCCGTGGGGAGGGTGACGGTGGCCGTGCGCATCTCGTCATATTGGCCGCGTGCCGCCACGGTCAGTTGCCCCAGCGGCTGTCCGTTGACGCTGACGGCCACGGTGGTGGCCTGGTCGGCAGAGAGCGTCACGGTGAGGCTTCCCGTGTCGTGGTCTGTCGCGCCCGACAGCGTGTAGCTGTGGGGACTGTCGGCGGTGATGCGTGTGGCATCGTAGAGGTTCCGTCCTCCCTGATACCAGGCGTAGTCGTCCACCTCATACAGCGTGTGGCAGCGGTCGGGCAACGACTGGTAGCTGTCCAGCAACTGCGCGGTGCTGAGCGTGAGCGGCTGATCGCCCTCGGTGAGGAAATAGCAGCCGTAGTCCGCATACGGGTTGCGGATGCGCTGGTGGTTCCCGTCCCAGGTCACCGGTCCTGTGGCCAGAAAGAGGCAGCGTCCGTCGCCGGTGCGGCAGGTTGCCACTTCGTGCAGGTCGTCGGTGGCCGCCAGATAGTCTGCCGTCAGCCGTTCGGGTTGGAGCGCGCCGCCGTAGCCATAGACCTTCACCCGTGAGGGGTCTGTGAATCCGGCCTCGCGCAACAGCTTGTCGGTCAACTGGTAGATACCGGAGGAGGGCACGCTGACCTTCACCCAACGTCCGTCGGCCAACACGGAATGGCTGGCGTAGCGGTCGGTGGACTGTGCTTGACCGGCTGTCGGCAGCAGGAGCAGCACAAGGAGGCTCAGCAGCGTCTTTCTCATCTATTTGCAGTTGAACTCCAACACCTTGCGGTCTTCCAACCACCCTTCCAGATGGTCGTCGATGTGTACGGGGCCGATGCCCGCCGGAGTGCCGGTGTAGAGCAGGTCGCCGGTCTTGAGGGTGAAATACTGGGAGATGTAGGCAATGATGGTGTCGATGCGGTAGACCATGTCGCCCGAGCAGCCCTCCTGCACCGTCTTGCCGTTGATGTCGAGGTGGAAATGCAGGTTCTGGATGTCGCGGAACGTCTCCACGTCCACCCACTCGCCGATGGCCGCCGAACCGTCGAAGCCCTTGCAGAGGTCCCACGGCAGTTCTTTCTGCCGAATCTCGCGCTGCAGGTCGCGTGCGGTGAAGTCGATGCCCACCGTCACGGCATCGTAGTAGCGGTGGGCAAAGCGTTCGGGAATGCCCTTGCCCAATCGGCAGATGCGCACCACCAGTTCCGTCTCGTAGTCCACCTGACTGCTCCAGTCGGGAATGAAAAAAGGCTTGTGGTCTTTCAGCAACGCCGAGTCGGCCTTGGTGAAAATCACGGGGTTCTCGGGCTTGTAAGCCTTGCCGTCCAGCTCTGCGGTGTGCTGGAGATAGTTCATGCCTACGGCGAATATCTTCATCGTTTCAATATTTTTTGGTTTTGGTCTTGACGCGTGCGCTGCCCTCGATGTCGTGTTGCAGGCGCAGGGTCTGCAGGCGGACGGGGCGCGAGGTGAAGTCGGTCGTGTTGTAGGAATACATCAGCCGGCGGTAGTAGTCTCCGGGGTGGCGTTGTGGCAGCAGGAAGGGCTTCCCGGCGCGGCCCTGTCCGTCGATGTGGGCCAGATAGAGGCGCGTATAGAGTCCGTCGTCGCGCCGCGAGGTGAACAGAATCCAGCGGCTGTTGGTGCTCCAGGCGTGCAGGCTCTCCGCCCTGTCGCTGTTGACCTCCTTCAGTGGCCGTGTACTGCCGTTGCGCAGGTCGAGCAGCCACAGGTCGGCTTCCGGATGCCACACGGAGAAATAGCCGTAGTCCGTCCGGGTGTAGAGGATGTAGCGGCCATCGTAGGAGGGACGGGGCCAGCAGACACTCTTGCCGGTGGCGGAGGCACTGATGAGGGTGTCCACTTCGTGTCCCAGCCGTCCTGTCCGCTCGTCGAAGGCCACGCGACAGAGGCTGTATCGCTGCTTCTCGTAGTCGGTGGGGAACACCTGTTGTCGGGCGGTGGTGAAGTAGAGCCACTTGCCGTCGGGGGAGAAGACGGGCGTGTTCTCCGCCCAGTCTTTCCGCATCAGCAGCGTGTCGCACAGCATGGTGTGTGTCCGGGTGTCGTAGACGAACACGTCGGACGCGGTGTCGTAGACCTCGATGCGCTTGTTCTTCTTGGACGTATGGAACAGCTGTGCCGTCTTGTTGGTGGAGAAGGCGCAGTAGCGGCCTCCCGGATGCCAGTAGGGATAGACCATCGATCCTCCGAGCGTGTCGTTCTTGGCCTGCAGCACTTCGTGTTGGCTGCCGTGGCCGATGATGGTCGCACCGTGGTTGCCGCGCACGTGGAACACGAACTGGTCGGGGTCGGTGCGGTTGGCCGTGTGGCAGTTGACGCATTGGTTGGGAATGCGCGTGTTAACCATCAACGGGGTCTCCTCGAAGTTGGAGAGGTCGCGCTGGTAGAGTCCCATCTTGCTGTACATGGCGTAGCTGGGCGGGACGAGGCGGTAGGTCACTCCCCATTCGCCGAGCGGTTCTTCGGCCACGTAGATGAGGAAGTCGGCGTACTGCGTCCATCGTCCGTTCCGTTCGGCACACACCGTCACCGTCAGCCGTGCACCGCGGTTCTGTTCCAGCAGGCGGTGCCAGGCTCCCAGGTCGAAGTCGGCCTCGCTGCCGTTGGTGTGCAGCGTGCCGCCGCGGTCGCCCTTCACGGTGACGTCGAGGGTGGTTGCCTGCGGGTCGGTCAGGACGAAGTTGAGCGGAGCGATGCCTGCAGGGACGGTCACTCCCGTATAGTCGGGGTAGATGTCGGGCATACGGCTGCTCCGGGTCACGTCGTGCGGCGTGGAGGTGCAGGCCACCGACAGCAGGAGAATGGCAACGGAAAGGAGTATGGTGTGTGTCCGGTTCATAGGGGCTGTGGGGTTAGAAGAAGGTGTCGGGGGTGACGGCAAAGGCTTGTTGCAGCGTGTCGTAGAAGGGTTTCGTATTGATGCGCTCCGGGTGTTCCGCCAAGGGGCGCATACGCTTGGCCCAGGAGCGGTAGGGCAGGGTCTCTTCGAGGATGGAGAGGTATTTCAGAGCCACGTCGTACTGCCCGGTGATGAGGTTGGTCTCCACCAGCCGGTGGAGCACCCGGGCACTCTTGTTGCAGTTGGGAATGCCCTCCATCGCCTCGAAAGCGTTGCGCTGCGACATATTGACCATGCCCACGCGCAGATACACCTCGCTGGTCATCAGCAGTCCGGGGATGGAACTCTTCGCCCGGAACGAGGGGGCGAACCCTTGCAGCATGGCCTGCTGGTCTATCATGCCGAGGCGGAACATACTGTACTGTGCCACGGCCTGTATAGCCGGATTGTCGGTGGGGTGCGCCGTGTATCGGTCGACGATGGCCGTCCAGTGCTGTTGCCGTGTCAGCATATCGTACAGCCTTTCCTCTCCGCTCCCCATCAGTTCTGCCGTCCAGCGGTAGTCGATGCCTTGCGCGAGGGTGCGCAGGGGATAGGCCACCATGCGGCTGCTCGCCAGTATGCTGCCGCCCAACAGGACTACTGCGCCGGCTGTGGCAAGTCCGACAGACCGCCTGTGGCCGTTGCAGCCCAGAAAGCGCAGGTGGTAGAGAGCCAACAGAAGGACGACAGGCCCCAGTGCCCAGTAGCCGACGGGCATGAATACGGCGGTGTACAGTGCGCTGCGCCTGCGGTCTTTCGGGGCGAACGCCATCAGCGTCATGGTCAGCACGATGGCGACGGTCAGTGTCATCGGGACGGTGGGCACGGTAGCCAGCCACCACAGTGCGACGGGAGGCATCAGTGAGGCGGCGTAACGCCAACGCCCCACAGGCAACAGTCGCGCCGTTAGCCGCTCTTCCGCCACGAACAGCAGGGCGTAGCAGGCGGCTCCGTTGGCCAGCGTGAGGAACAGTTGCACCAGTGCTTCACCCAGATACTGCGCCAAGCCGCCCGGCACGCCCAGCCTTTCAGCCAGATAGTCCCCGTTGCAGAGAAACAGTTGCATTCCCTCGCGGAAGAGCAGCAGTTGGGGGTTGGCTATGAGCCAATAGCAGAACACGCCCACGGCCAGAATGACCGTCACTGCCGCTGTCCCGTATGCCTTTCTCTGTCGTTTCATCCTTCGTTGCTTTCAAGTTCCAACTGCAAAGTTACAATTTTTTTCTAAGATTGTTCCCGAAATGACCTAAAACTTCGGTGCTTCCCTCCGTAGTAGCGAGGTTAGAAGCGATAGAAACGAGGTTAGAAGTTGTTAAAAAATAGCATGGGAATACAAAAAACAGAGAAAAAGTTTCGTTGGGTGTAAACTTTGTTGTACCTTTGCACCGACCAAAGGACGTGAGATGAATAACGGCATATTCAAGTTGGTATTGACGGAGGAAGCGGACGGCTTCATCAAGAGCCTTCCCCATGCTGCCGCCAAGAAGATTGACAGCAACATTAGGCGAGTGCAGCAGGGAGAGAGGAATGCCGAGCTGTTCAAGAAGTTGGAAGATACCGAAATTTGGGAGTTCCGCACCCTGTTCAACAAGGTCAAGTATCGGCTGTTTGCCTTTTGGGACACGGAAGAGCAGACATTGGTGATAGCCACTCACGGCATCATCAAGAAGACGCAGAAAACCCCATCCAAGGAGATAGCCAAGGCAGAGCGAATCAGACAAGAGTATTTCAAATCAAAAGGAGAATAGAATATGGCAAAGATGAAATTGATACCATTCGAGCAGCACTTGGACGAGTGCATCGGCAAGGTGGGAACGCTCGAAAGAGACGAGTTTGAGGCAGAGGTTGCCAAGTCCGTTCATGCTTACCAAATCGGAGAGACCATTAAGAGGGCAAGGCTTCAGCAGAAACTCACGCAAGAGGAACTTGGTGAGCGCATTGGTGTGAAGAAAGCCCAGATTTCAAGGCTGGAGAAAGGCAGCAACATCACTCTGCCTACTATGAGCCGTGTGTTCCAGGCATTGGGAGTTGCGACAGCGACAGTCGACCTCGGAGCGATTGGCAAGGTTGCCCTTTGGTAATAGTATCTTTGCTAGGTCAACAACAACTTGCACATGATTATGACAGACAAAGAATTTGAAAGGCTATTGGACGAGGTTGCAGGTGAACGTGCTGAAAATGTCACCTTACAGCCAGACCCTCGCTTCACGGAGACTGCGTATGGCAAAACGCCGAATGGAGGCGATTATTCTGTGGCTTATTATTACGACAGCAGCGGCTCCCCTTGTGTAAAATCTGAAGCTGCCACTGTAAATATCGTGGAATACACCAAAGACGGAGACCGCATTAACGAGTGTTACGGTGTTCTGGGCTGACCTGATAATTTCTGTGCCATTTGGCATACCACGAATGAAACGGTCTTGTTGCCGATGCTAATGACGCTATAACCCGGTTCTTGTGGAGCAAAGACTTAACCCTTATGATGCGTTTGCCCTGGCGGTTTTTCGCTCGCTTAAGCGTACTCTGGCCTGTGGCCGAAGGTACTCACGCTCGGAAAACTCAAATAAATCTGCCTTTGGCTTATTTTGTCGCGACTCTGCAAAGAAAAGCCCGGTATGCCGCACGAAAAGTGGAAAGAGCGGAAAATATTCCCTCAAATATTTGGGTTATTGAGAAAAATATCGTAGCTTTGCATACGTAAATTCCAAAATTAAGAGATGATGTGTCAGACCGCATTTATATCACAGAGCATCGTTAAGTTGGGGACGAGGTCATACAGGCATAGTCTGGAGGCTTTGGCTCCAAATGAATACCATGTCAGTCAACTTCGTCGGTTGAATCGCGATTTGGACACTTTCTACGACTTCCTGTATAGTCAGTGCAATACGGTTACCGAACGTGATTATATGGTGTTTGGCAAACAGTTGACATCCATGCTCAACATATTGAAGGCACTTTACACCTCCTGTAAGCAAATGCCGGAAGAGTATGGCGTTGGTGCTGAAGCTGAAAAGTTGAAGCGAAACTATTCCGCCCTCTACGAGTTGAATGGCGACATCAAGAATTACCGCACCAAGGCTGCCAAGGATGCAGAGCGGTCTGCGCTGTTGGCGGATGCCAGTGTGGTTCTCTCCAACAGTTGGACACAGAAGAGGCTGAACTGAAGTCCTTAATCAAGCAATTTATCCATGAGGCGCAAATGAATCTCTTGGAGGATTATTCGATCTGATGTGGTCTTCTTGTAAGTGAAATACTGCTACAGGCAAACGCTCGTGATTTTCGCTAAATCAAATAAAAGGGAGAATTTGTGAAAATTCATGGTTAATTCTTGGCCATTTATGTTTTTCTTCAACACAAATCATCATGAATTGATCACGAATTGGACATAAAACATTCCGTCTCGGGAAGAATTATCATTACGTCGTGCCCGGTTTGCTGCCCGGTATGCTATTCCAAATTCCAAATTTTGCGATATTCTCTGCTTTTTATTTGCGATTGCGACAAAAATTGATTATCTTTGTCGCAAATATTGCGACGATATGGGAT
>CAVJNH010000050.1:0-20739 GCA_963651005.1 Oscillibacter sp. MSJ-31 | reverse complement strand
TTCAAACATTATTCGTAACTTTGCAGACAACTTGCACTTGCTGGTTGACTCTGCGGAGAGAAAAAACTTTCTAGGCAGGGAGAAAAAAATCCCCGGGCAGGGAAGATACACGGATTTTTATTGTACCTTTGTGCCCGGAGGCTGATGTAGGAACGGCCCGCACTACGGACAAGACTGAAAACAACGATAGGATGAAGACCAAACTGCTGACCGTCTGTCTGGGACTGATGAGCCTGGGCGCACAGGCACAGCGCATCTCGCTGGCCGGAGAATGGAATGTCGTGCTGAACGACGGCAAAGGGGTGCAACGCGCCGTACTGCCCGGCACGATTGACACCAACCGCTTGGGCCTCGCGCCCACCGACAGCACCGAGACGACCCACCTGACCCGGGTCAGTGCCTACAAGGGCGCGGCCCGATACAGCCGCACCATTGACATTCCGAAGACTTGGAAGAAGAAACAGGTGGTGCTCTTTCTGGAGCGCACCAAGCCCACGTGGGTGTACCTCGACGGACAACTCGTGGATTCCTGCAACCATATCAGTACGCCGCAGCGGCATCTGCTGCCCGGGAAGTTGAAGCCGGGCAAGCATCTGTTGGAGATTGTCGTGGACAACGCCCGGGGCGTGCCGCAGCAGATTTACGCCTCCAGCCACGCCTACACCGAGGACACCCAGACCAACTGGAACGGCATCATCGGCGAGATTCGTCTGGAGGTGAAGGACGCAACGGAGCAGGCGGCCAGTCCGAAGGTGCTGGACTGCTTCAAGGACTTCCGCATCGAGGGCAGCCACTTCTACGCCAACGGCCACCGCGTCTTCCTGCGCGGCAAGCACGACGCGGCGGTGTGGCCCCTGACGGGACACGTGGAAATGTCCGTCGGCGGTTGGGTGAAGTACCTCTCCACGTGCCGGGAATACGGCATCAACCACGTGCGCTTCCACTCCTGGTGTCCGCCGGAGGCCGCCTTCGTGGCCGCCGATTCGCTGGGCATCTACCTCCAACCGGAACTGCCGTTCTGGGGCGCGTTCGACAAGAAGGACTCCACGCTCATGGCCTTTCTCCACCAGGAGGGCGTGAACATCCTCCGCGAGTACGGCCACCATCCTTCGTTCCGCATGATGGCGTTGGGCAACGAGCTGTGGGGCGACATTGACCAGATGAAAGTGTTCGTGGACGATTTCCGACGGATAGCCCCCGACAAATACTACACCTTCGGCAGCAACTACTACCTCGGCTATCAAGGCATCAAGGAGGGCATGGACTATTTCACCACGTGCCGCATCGGGGGCGAGGAGTGGGGCAAGTACAACACCCACACGCGAGGGTCGTTCTCCTTTGCCGATGCCTGCGACGGGGGAATGATCAACCACTTCCGTCCCAACGCCAGCCGGAACTTCGACGAAGCCTGCGACAAGGCCGGCATTCCCATCATCTCCCACGAGACCGGGCAGTTCCAGACCTATCCCGACTTCGCGGAAATAAAGAAATACACCGGGGTGCTCCGCCCGTATAACTTCGAGGTGTTCCGAAAACGGCTGGCCGCGGCGGGAATGTTGTGGCAGGCCGCCGATTTCCACAAGGCTTCCGGCCTCTGGAGCGTGAAGCTCTACAAGGCCGACATCGAGATGGACCTCCGCACCCGGAACATGGCGGGCTTCCAGTTGCTCGACATCCAGGACTATCCGGGGCAGGGCTGTGCCTTTGTCGGCATCCTCGATGCCTTCATGGAGAGCAAGGGCATCACGACACCGGAGGAATGGCGACAGTGGTGCTCGCCCGTAGTGCCACTGCTCGTGGTAGACCGCTTCTGTTTCGAGTCGGGCGAGACGCTGAAGGCGAAGGTGCAGGTGGCCAATTACGGCGGCTCTTCCCTTTACGGCAAACTGCTGCATTGGCAAATAGGCGCGGAACAGGGCGTGATTCCCATCCCTACGCGCGAGGAGGGTTTGACGGAGGTGGGCGCACTGGATCGCGTGCTCCGGACGGACAAGCCGGTCAAGCTGGAGGTCTCGCTCCGCATCGAGGGCACGACGGCACGCAATGCCTATGAAATATGGGTTTATCCCAAGCAGACGATAGACCGGACAGGCATCGTCGTGACCAAAGACCTGGACGAGGATGTCGCCCGGCAGTTGGAGCAGGGAGCCAAGGTGCTCTGGATGCCGGACAGCCTGCCTTACACCGTGGGCGGCCTCTTCCAGACCGACTATTGGAACTACCGTATGTTCAAGACCATCAGCGAGAACAACAGGAAAGCGGTCTCTCCGGGCACGCTGGGTCTCCTCACGAACCCCCGACATCCCCTCTTCCGCGGCTTCCCCACGGAGATGCACACCAACTGGCAGTGGTTCCCCGTCGTCAAGGCGTCGCACCCTCTCGTGCTCGACAACTTTCCGAAGGACTTCCAACCCTTGGTGCAGGTCATCGACAACATCGAGCGCAACCACAAACTCGGGCTGGTGATGGAATGGAAAGTCGGCAAGGGTCGCCTCCTCGTCTGCATGAGCGACTTGGAAAAGGCTGCGCTCTATCCTGAGGGACGGGCGTTCTACGGGAGCGTGCTGGACTATATGCGCTCAGCCGACTTCGCGCCTGCTGCCGGGATTTCGGTCGGCACGCTGCGGAAAACGCTGTCGGAGCAGCCCCGTGAAATCACGATGAAGGAACTGAACAACATCTCGCCCTATTAATAGTTGTGCAGGTCGCCCTATTAATAATTGTATAGGCGGATGTGCAGGATTTTCCAGTCGCTGCACGCGATGCGGGCGTGGCGACCTTGGTGGTCTTGGTCTCCGTTGTGGCGACGGACGTACTGCAGGCGGCCAGTGCCGTCGATGCACACTTCGTCGACGCTGCCGATGCCTTTGCGCTTGCCGGTGAAGCGGCCCTGTTGCCGGGAAGTGCCGGTCTGACCGGCCAAGGAAAAGCCGTCTTCCCCCAACGCCTTTTGTTCCTCCCGTGCCTGCTCGTATTCCGTGGCAAAGCTGACCACTACGCCCGAACCGGCCAGCAGGTATTCGTCGTCGGCCAACCGGACGAGCATCGCGCCGCCCTCGGGCCACGTGGAACCGTCGGTGGCGCGTGGGTCCCAGGGCAGGGTGTAGTAGTGGCGCGCCGTAATTACTGTGCCGTGGTCGTTGACCGTCCGCTCTTTGTCCTCCTGGTCGAACAGCAGTCCCCAGGAGGTCTTGTCCGTCAACGGCTGCAACTGGCGCAACAGGCCGTATGCCTTTCCGAGGGCTTCGGTCGAGGTCTCGTCTGCCTGGTCAATGGCAAAAGGCGAGAATCCCAAAGCGTGATGCTCGCCGAAGGCATACAGCGCCCGCACACCGCTGTTGGCGCAGCATCGGGTCTCGGGGATGAACAGCCGGTTGCCCGGCAGTGCGTATTGCCCGGCCCAGTGCTTGAACCCGGTGTCGTAGATGTCGGGAGCCAGCAACAGCAACTGCGGCGCGCCCGCACGCCAGAGGTCAATGAGGTGGGCCAACGGCCCTGCCGAAGGATATTGTCCGGGCTGGCGACCGCGACTGTTCATGGCGGCATTGACGTAGAACGGCACCGGACTGATTTTGCGGCCTGCCTCGCACAGCCGGCCCACGTACTTGGCGTAGTGGTAGGCCATAAAGACCTCGTCGGCATAAATGTCCGCACCGAACATTTCCGTCCAGGTGCGCCCCTTGAGGTCGATGCGCTGCTGCAACCAGGGATGGAGCGTCTTGCGGTGTGCTTTCAGGTAGCGTACCAGTTCGTCGGGCACGGGCTTCTGCCATTCCCGTTCGGCCAGCGGCGAATGGTCGCGGGCTTCCTCCAGCATCCCGATTTCGTTCTCCACCTGTATCATGGTCACCACATCGCTTCCGCGCTCCTCCACGCGCCGGAGCAACGCTTCGAAGGCACGGCAGTCGGCACGCAACACGTGATCGGAGAAACAGCTGGCAATCTCCAGCGGCTTGCCCTCGGCGGTCGTGGCGCGCGGGAAGCGTCCGGTGTCCTGCTTGAACCACAACGGGGCGTAGCACGACATGGAGTTTTTCCATGCACCGAACCAGAGCAACACCAGTTGCAGGCCGTTCTCTCGCGCTTTGTCTATCGTGCGGTCCAACAGCGTATAGTCGAACTGCCCCTCCTGCGGTTCGAGGAATTCCCAGTAGACGGGAGCCAATATGGTGTTCAGCCCGAGGGCTTTCATGCGGGGCATGACCTCGTCGATGTCGGCCACCGAGGTGGTGGCCGAGTTGCTGAGCTCGCCGCCGAGGATGAACGGGGAGGTCTTCTGCTGCGCACGGACGGGCGACAGCAGGCTGCAGAGCAGGAAGATACAGAGGAGCCGTTTCATGGCTTTATGGTTTCTTGTTGGCAAACTGCCCGAAATAGTCCAGACACACATCGCGCCACTCGCGGGCGTTGTCCACCTGTTCCTGCAGGCGTTCGTCCACCTCGCGCCACCGCTGTTCGTCCACGTAGTGCCGCATCTTGTTGTGCCAGATGTTGCGGTAGGACTCCACGTTGATGACTCCTTGGTTGTAGTGGTATTGCAGCGACTCCCAGAGCGTGCTCCCGTCCTTCATCCGGTAAGTCCACGGCACATGGTGGAACCACAGCAGCAGGTTCTCGGGACAGGTCTCCACCCGGTCGTACATCGAGGCGTAAGGTTCGCGGTACTGGCTGACGGCATCCGTACCCGTGGACGACCGGTCGAAGCCTACGCCGGCCGAGTCGGCCTGATGGTAATAGACCGGACACCACTCCAGCGGATAGCTTGCCTTGAAGCCGTCGGGCTCCGGCCCGTAGTGGTGGTCGAACTTGAAGATATGGTGCAGTCCCAACGGCATCATGTAGTCGACACACGTCTCGCGGCTTTCTTCCATGATGGTGGACATCATGAAGACGAAGTTCTCGTCGGAGCAGAACGTCTGCTCCAGCCATTCCCGGGCAATGGCCTCGGACGACAGCGACGGATTCCACGCCAGACGACCGAAGGCGTACCAGTTGGCCTGCGAGAAATGGTGGCCGCACCAGTTGCGGTCTTTCCCGATGTTGGCCACACCGGCCACGCCGGCCAGCCATTCGGGTTCGACATCGCGGAAGAACTCCTTCCACTGGGGGGCCAGATAGACCAGATGGCGCGACTGTCCGGTGTATTCCTGCGTGATCTGCAGCTCGGCCATGTTGGGGGTCTCGCTGATCTGGTCGAAGACGGGACTGTACGGCTCGCGCGGCTGGAAGTCGAGCGGCCCGTTCTTGGTCTGCAGGATGACGTTCTTGCGGAACTTGCCGTCCAGCGGCTTGAACTCCGACACGGCCTGCTTCACGCGGTCTTCGCCCTTGTGGTTGGCTCCGTAGACGAAGCAACGCCAGATGACGGTGCCGTTGTAGGGTTCCAGCGCGTCGGCCAGCATATTGGCTCCGTCGGCGTGCGTGCGGTGGTAGTCGCCCGGTCCCGGCTGTCCCTCGCTGTTGGCCTTCACCAGGAAGCCGCCGAAGTCGGGGATGAGTGCGTAGATTTCCTTGGCCTTGCGCTTCCACCACTGGCGCACGCGACCGTTCTTCGGGTCTGCCGTCCGGGTCTCGCCGAGCGACATGGGTGTGGCGAAATTGATGGAGAGGTAGACGCGGATGCCGTAGGGGCGCAGCAGGTCGGCAATCTTCCGCACCTCGTCAAGATACGGACGGGTCAGCATCTTGGGCGACGCATTCACATTGTTGAGCACCGACCCGTTGATGCCGATGGAGGCGTTGGCGCGGGCATATTGGCGGAGCAGTGCCTCGTCCAGATGGAACCACTCGAAGATGCTTGCTCCGGCATAGCCGCGCTCGATGCTTCCGTCCAGATTGTCCCAGTGGTTGAGCAGGCGCAGGCGGAACGTCGGGTGCTGTTCCCCGGGGTTCATGCGGCCCTGCGTGGCTTGCCGGCGCAACACGTCGTAGGCACCGTACAGCAGTCCGACATCGCGGCGGGCACGTACCACGACGCTGTCTTCGTTGCCGCTGGTGGCAAAGCCGTCGTCGTCGGGCATCGACGGGTCAATCAGCAGGGAGGCGGTAGTGCCGAGGAAATAGTCGGCCAGTTCCGTGCGTGCCAGGTCAATCGTGGGCGACTGGGCGTTGGCATGGACACGGGCCGTCTGACTTTTGTGGGCAGGAAGCCACAACCGATGGCCGTCCTCCGCCTGGGAAGACAGCGAGAAAAGGGTCACACAGAGTAATGAAAGCAGTGGTTTTCTCATTGTTTTATTATAGTAACTGGGTTAGTTCGCCTACAAAATTACACTTTTCCTGCCACGTGTGCAAATAAATTCGTCTTTCTTTTTGCCCCTTCACCTAAAGTTTGCTCCGTTTTTCTTTGGCCGTTCGGACGAAAAGTAGTAACTTCGCGAGCAAAATCCAATTAAAATACAAGAAACAAAGGACATGATTCTCTTTTTCAGAACGCCGCAGGCAAGTGTGATTGCCACACAGACAGAACGTCAACTCGAAGAAAATGAAGTGAAAGAACTGTGTTGGCTCTATGGCAACGCCGACCTGCTGGACGACCGGACACTGGCCGGCTACTACGTGGGGCCGCGCCGCGAAATGGTGACTCCTTGGTCGACGAATGCCGTGGAAATCACGCAGAACATGGGACTCCGCGGCATCGTGCGCATCGAGGAATACTTCCCCGTGGCCGGCGAAGACGCCGAGCACGACCCGATGCTGCAACGGATGTACAACGGTCTGGACCAGGACATCTTCACCGTGAACATCCAGCCCGAGCCCATCAAGTATATCGACAACTTGGAGGAATACAACGAGCTGGAGGGACTCGCCCTCTCGCCCGAGGAAATCGAGTATCTCCACAAGATAGAGAAAGAGAACGGACGGCCACTGACAGACTCCGAGATTTTCGGATTCGCACAGATCAACTCCGAGCACTGTCGCCACAAGATTTTCGGCGGCACGTTCGTCATCGACGGCCAGGAGATGGAGTCGAGCCTCTTCGCCCTCATCAAGAAGACCACGCAGGAGAACCCCAACAAAATCCTGTCTGCCTACAAGGACAACGTGGCTTTTGCCCAAGGCCCCGTGGTGGAGCAATTTGCTCCCGCCGACCAGTCGACCAGCGACTATTTCCGGGTGAAGGACATTGAGAGCGTCATCTCGCTGAAGGCGGAGACCCACAATTTCCCGACCACCGTGGAGCCTTTCAACGGAGCGGCCACGGGCACGGGCGGCGAGATCCGCGACCGCATGGGCGGCGGCGTGGGTTCATGGCCCATTGCCGGCACCGCCGTGTACATGACGGCCTATCCGCGCATCAAAGACGGAGAACGCGACTGGGAAGACCTCATGCCCGTGCGCAAATGGCTGTACCAAACCCCGGAACAGATTCTCATCAAGGCATCGAACGGTGCCAGCGACTTCGGCAACAAGTTCGGACAGCCCCTGATTACGGGTTCGGTGCTGACCTTCGAGCATCAGGAAGGACAGGAGAAATATGCCTACGACAAGGTCATCATGCTGGCTGGCGGCGTGGGCTACGGCACCAAGCGCGACTGTCTGAAGAAAGAGCCGCAGCCCGGCAACAAGATTGTGGTGGTGGGCGGCGACAACTACCGCATCGGCCTCGGCGGAGGTTCCGTGTCGTCGGTAGATACGGGACGCTACAGCAACGGCATCGAACTTAACGCCATACAGCGTGCAAACCCCGAGATGCAGAAGCGGGCCTACAATTTGGTGCGCGCCCTCTGCGAGGAGGACAACAACCCGGTGGTGTCCATCCACGACCATGGCAGTGCCGGCCACCTGAACTGCCTCTCGGAACTGGTCGAGGAATGTGGCGGCGAGATTGACATGGCGAAACTGCCCATCGGCGACAAGACGCTGTCCAGCAAGGAAATCATTGCCAACGAGAGCCAGGAGCGCATGGGACTGCTCATCGACGAGAAGCACATCGACCACGTACAGCAGATTGCGGAGCGCGAGCGTGCCCCGATGTACGTGGTGGGCGAGACCACCGGCGACGCCCATTTCTCCTTCCGGCAGGCCGACGGCACGAAGCCTTTCGACCTCGACGTGGCGCATATGTTCGGCCACTCGCCGAAGACCATCATGCGCGACCATACCGTGGAACGGAAATATGAAGGGGTGAGCTACACTCAGGACAAGATACACGAATACCTGCAACGCGTACTCCAGTTGGAGGCCGTGGCCTGCAAGGACTGGCTGACCAACAAGGTGGACCGCAGCGTGACGGGAAAGATCGCGCGCCAGCAGTGTCAGGGCGAGATTCAGTTGCCGCTGAGCGACTGCGGTGTCGTGGCACTCGACTACCGGGGCCGCAAGGGCATCGCCGCAGCCATCGGCCATGCACCGCAGGCCGGACTGGCCTCGCCCGAGGCCGGCAGCGTGCTGTCGGTGGCCGAGGCTCTGACCAACATCGTCTGGGCGCCCTTGGCCGACGGCATGGAGTCGCTGTCGCTGAGTGCCAACTGGATGTGGCCCTGCCGGTCGCAGGAAGGCGAGGATGCCCGCCTCTACAGTGCGGTGAAGGCGTTGAGCGACTTCTGCTGCGACCTCCACATCAACGTGCCGACAGGAAAGGATTCGCTGTCCCTGACCCAGCAATATCCCGGCGGAGAGAAAATCATCTCTCCGGGAACCGTCATCGTCAGTGTCGGCGGCGAGGTCTCCGACATCCGTAAGGTGGTCAGCCCCGTCGTGGTCAACGACAAGAACGCTTCCCTCTACCATATCGACTTCTCGTTCGACAAGCAACGCCTCGGCGGGTCGGCCTTCGCGCAGAGCCTGGGCAAGGTGGGCAGCGACGTGCCGACGGTGCAGAACGCTGAATACTTTGCCGATGCCTTCATGGCCGTACAGGGGCTGATAGAGAAGGGTTGGGTCATGGCTGGCCACGACATCTCGGCCGGCGGCCTCATCACTACCCTGTTGGAGATGTGTTTCGCCAACCGGAACGGTGGCCTCCACATCAATCTGCACGACCTCTGCACCGACGGCGACGTGGTGAAGACGCTCTTTGTCGAGAATCCGGGCGTGGTCGTGGAAATCAGCGATGCCCACAAGCACGACTTCTTCGACTATATGGAGAATCAGGGCGTGGCATTCGCGAAAATCGGCTATTCCGTGCCTGAGAGCCGCACCATTGTGGTGAAGACCGGCGACAAGGAACTGACCTTCGACATCGATGCCCTGCGCGACACCTGGTACAAGACCTCTTATCTGCTCGACCGGCGGCAGAGCTTCAACGGCAAGGCCGAGGAACGCTATGAGAACTATAAGAAACAACCGCTGGAGATGGTGTTCAAGCCGTCGTTCACCGGCACCCTCGCCCAGTACGGATTGTCGGCGGACCGCCGCACCCCGTCGGGCATCAAGGCGGCCATCATCCGCGAGAAGGGCACCAACGGCGACCGGGAGATGGCCTACTCGCTCTATCTGGCCGGCTTCGACGTGAAGGATGTGACGATGACCGATCTGGTGAGCGGAAGGGAGACGCTGGAAGACATCCACATGATTGTGTTCTGCGGCGGATTCTCCAACTCCGACGTGCTCGGTTCGGCCAAGGGATGGGCCGGAGCCTTCCTCTTCAATGCCAAGGCGAAGGAGGCGCTCGACAGGTTCTATGCCCGTAAGGACACCCTCTCGCTGGGCATCTGCAATGGATGCCAGTTGATGGTGGAACTGGGACTGACCGGGGCGAAAGGGGCCAGGATGCTGCACAACGACTCCCGCAAGTTCGAGAGTGAGTTCGTGTCGCTGACCATTCCCGAGAACCACAGTGTCATGTTCGGTTCGCTGGGCGGCAGCAAGCTCGGCCTGTGGGTGGCCCACGGCGAAGGCAAGTTCTCGCTCTCCGAACCGGAGCAGGCCTACCACATCGTGGCAAAATACAACTACCACGGCTATCCGGCCAATCCCAACGGATCTGACTTCGACGTGGCCGGCATCTGCTCCGAGGACGGCCGCCATCTCTGTATGATGCCCCATCTGGAGCGTGCCATCTTCCCCTGGCAGTGTGCCTGGTATCCGGAGAAACGCCGCATGGACGAGGTCACCCCGTGGATTGAGGCTTTCGTCAACGCCCGTAAATGGATTGAGAAGCAATGAACCATCTCTATTGGAGCGTTTTCGGCACGTTCTTCAAGATTGGACTGTTCACCCTCGGTGGCGGATATGCGATGATTCCCCTCATCGAGGAAGAGGTGGTCAACAAGCACCGCTGGGTGTCGAAGGAGGATATGCTCGACCTGATAGCCATTGCGCAGAGCTGTCCGGGGGTCTTCGCCATCAATATCGCGATATTCATCGGCTATAAGCTGCGCCTGACGCGCGGCGCGTTGGTCACGGCACTGGCCACCGCACTGCCGTCGTTCCTCATCATCCTCGCCATTGCCATCTTCTTCCATCAGTTTGAAGACAACAGGGTGGTGGCCGCCATGTTCCGGGGCATCCGCCCGGCGGTGGTGGCGCTGATTGCCGTGCCTACGTTCAATCTGGCCAAGAGTGCGCATCTGAACCGCTATACGCTGTGGATTCCGGTCGTGTCGGCTCTCGCCATCTGGCTGTTGGGCGTGTCGCCCATCTGGGTCATCATCCTGGCTGGCACGGGCGGCTATCTCTATGGTATGATACAAAACAAGAAGAAAGCATGATATTCCTCTACCTCTTCGTCACCTTCTTCGAGATCGGCCTCTTCGGCTTCGGCGGCGGCTACGGTATGCTGTCGCTCATCCAGCATGAGACCGTGGAACACTGGCACTGGCTGTCGTCGTCGGAGTTCACGGACATCGTGGCCATCTCGCAGATGACTCCCGGCCCCATCGGCATCAATTCCGCCACCTATTGCGGCTACACCGCCGTACACCATGCCGGCTACGGCGACACGCTGTCCGTCGTCGGCTCTGCCGTGGCCACGTTTGCCTTGGTATTGCCGTCGCTCATCCTTATGATACTCATCAGCCGGATGTTCATGCGCTACATGAACACCCGCACCGTGCAGTCGGTATTCACGGGACTGCGCCCGGCCGTCGTCGGACTGCTGGCTGCCGCCACCCTGCTGCTGATGACGCCCGAGAATTTCTCCACACCGTCGGAAAACGCCTGGCAGTTCTATATCAGCGTGGCTCTGTTCCTCGCCACTTTCTATGGCACAAAGGTGTTGAAAATCAACCCTATCAGGATGATAGGATGCTGTGCCGTGGCCGGCATCATCCTGTTCTATTGAGTGACGGTTATTTGTGCTGGAGATAATAGGCCACACCGCGCCGCACGTGCTCGTTGACGGCATTGGACGACAGGGTGGCTCCCGTCACGGCATCCACCTGCGGCGTGTGCTTCTTGCTGACGGACTGTCCGGCGTATTTCGCCACCAACTGTCGGTTGACGCGCTGGAAATACTTGGGTGTCTCCTGATTGGGCAGTGCCTTGACCTGTACGATACGGTTCTTCCGGATGGTGATTTCAACGGGGGTGGAACCGCGGTATCCGTGCACGTCCTGCGCCAGTGTCGTGGTGTTGATGATATAAGACCCGTCCTTCTCCTTGCGCATGATTTCCTGCGCCGAGACCGAGGTAAACAGCGCAACCAGAAGGGTTGCCGTATACATTCTTTTCATGGATTTTCGTATGAATGTCGTTTTCATTGGTGCAAAAGTAATGCAAACGGACGAGACTCCCAAATTTCTCGTCCATAATCTTCCCTTTCATGTTTTATCCTCAACATTCAACACTCAACACTCAACATTCAACACTCAACATTCAACACTCAACACTCAAAGAATGTCCGCACCAGATTTTTTGAACCATAAAGGCCTTTGTAATACAAGTTTTTGCACAGACATCATTTGATAAAAAATGCTAAAAGACGGCAAAGTTCCTTGGCATCTATCCGCAAAAACAGTATATTTGCATAATCTTAGCAATGCATGACGTATATGATAGGGAACGACGCTAAAGAAAAAGAGAAAACACGCAGGGAAAGTCTTAGCAGGTTTATATACCAACTGGCAAATACCTGTTTCACAGCCATGGTCGTCGTGGCTGCCGTGGGGTTGGTTCTGGGTGTGGATGATGCAAAGCCCTATGCGTTGTTGCTGGGAGTCGGCATCTTCTCCACTATTTCCTTGGCTTTGTTTGCGGACAATATATTAAAAAGAAAATGATTATGGAAGGAATGTACATTATTCTGGGCGGTGTAGGCGTGATAGCCTGTTGCCTGTACCTTTGGTCTTCTTTTACCAAGAGCGGAAAAAGGTGGATAGATCATTTGTAAGGGACTCTGAACCTGTTCAGTTCAGGAACAACGTTCGACGTATGAAGTGGTTTTCGATGTAAAGGCTAAAAAGAGAAATTCATGAAAATTCATGGACATTCATGTTTTTCTTCAACACTCAACACTCAACATTCAACATTCAACACTCAACATTCAACATTCAACATTCAACATTCGCTCGGTTTGCACTACTTTGGCCTGCGGCCGAAGGTACTCACGCTCGGAAAAACTCAAATAAATTTGGGGGTCTTCCGGAATTTGGAGTGATGGAATTTTTTTGAATATGTATCTTGCTATCGGTTTCGCTTATGCAAGTCTTTTATTACAAGACGTTTGCTCAACATCTGACCATCGTAAACGATATTGTTTTTACGGCGTATGCGAATTAGGACTTTTGAATTCTTTTTGTCTTGTATATAAAGGTATTAGAGAGAAGTGCTTCCGCCTAAGTATCTGATTATCATCAGATATAAGGCATCACTCCAAATTCCGGATGAGCCAAATTTGGTTTTTCCCTCGCTTAATCGTACCTCTGGGCTTCGCCCGAAGATAGGCTGCACCTCGGAAATAAAAATAAAACCGCGGTTTTATTTTGTATTTCGCTCGGTTTGCACTATCTTTGCAAAGAATTTTGCAAAAGGAAAACAGTTTTATGGCAGAAGAATTGGAAATAAAGGAGCTCGATCAGGTGGTCGTACGCTTCTCGGGCGATTCCGGCGACGGCATGCAGTTGGCCGGAAACATTTTCTCCACGGTGAGCGCCACCGTAGGTAACGACATCTCCACCTTCCCGGACTATCCGGCAGACATCCGCGCTCCACAAGGCTCGCTGACCGGCGTGAGCGGCTTTCAGGTGCATATCGGCGCAGGACGGGTCTATACGCCGGGCGACCTCTGCGACGTGCTCGTGGCCATGAATGCCGCAGCACTGAAGACCCAACTGAAATATGCCAAACCGCAGGCCACCATCATCATCGATACCGACGCGTTCGGACCGAAGGACCTGGAGAAAGCGCAGTTTGCCACTCCCGACTACCTCGGCGAACTGGGCATCGACCCCGACCGGGTCATCCGGTGTCCGCTGACCACCATGGTCAAGGACTGTCTGGCCGACAGCGGCATGGACAACAAGGCGGTGCTGAAATGCCGCAATATGTTTGCATTGGGACTGGTATGCTGGCTCTTCAACCGCGACCTCGACCTCGTGGCCGGTTTCCTGCGCGACAAGTTTGCAAAGAAGCCCGCCGCTGCCGAGAACAACATCAAGGTGGTGCAGGCCGGATACGACTACGGACACAACACGCACTCGTCGGTGCCCGCCACCTACCGCATCGAGTCGAAGACCAAGACTCCCGGACGCTATATGGACATCACGGGCAACAAGGCCACGGCATACGGGCTGATTGCCGCCGCCGAAAAGGCCGGTTTGCGGCTCTTTCTGGGCAGTTACCCCATCACCCCTGCCACCGACATCCTGCACGAGCTGTCGAAACACAAGTCGTGCGGGGTCATCACCGTGCAGTGTGAAGACGAGATCAGCGGATGCGCCTCGGCCATCGGAGCCTCGTTCGCCGGGGCACTGGCCGTCACCAGCACGTCGGGGCCGGGTGTCTGTCTGAAAAGCGAGGCCATGAACCTCGCCGTCATCGACGAGTTGCCGCTGGTGCTGGTCGACGTGCAGCGCGGAGGCCCTTCCACCGGACTGCCCACCAAGAGTGAACAGACCGACCTGCTGCAGGCGCTGTTCGGCCGCAACGGCGAGAGTCCCATGCCGGTCATCGCAGCCCTCAGCCCCACCGACTGCTTCGACGCAGCCTACGAGGCGGCCAAGATCGCACTGGAGCACCTGACACCCGTCATCCTGCTCACCGATGCCTTCATCGCCAACGGTTCTGCCGCATGGAAGCTCCCGGTCATGGAGACACTCCCTGCCATCAAGCCCCACTATGTCACTCCCGAGATGAAAGGCCACTATACCCCGTACTTCCGTGACGAGGAGACGAAGGTGCGCTACTGGGCCATCCCCGGACAGGAGGGCTACACCCACATCCTCGGCGGACTGGAGAAGGACGGCAAGACCGGGGCCATCTCCACCGACCCGGAGAACCATGACCGTATGTGCCGCCTGCGTGCCGAAAAGGTGGCGAAGATTCCGGTTCCAGACCTGGAAGTGTTGGGCGACAAGGACGATGCCGACCTGCTCATCGTGGGATTCGGCTCCACCTACGGCCATCTGGTCAGTGCCATGCTGGAACTGCAGGCCAAGGGCTACAAGGTGGCCGAGGCTCAGTTCAAATACATCAACCCCCTGCCCAAGAACACGGCAGCGGTGCTCTCAAGATACAAGAAGGTGGTGGTGGCCGAGCAGAACCTCGGACAACTGGCCACTTGGCTGCGTGCCAACGTCGACGGTCTGGTGCCCTATCGGTTCAACCAGGTGAAGGGACAGCCGTTTGCAGTGGCGGAACTGGTAAAGGCATTTGAGGATATTTTAACGAAGTAAAACATGATGAGCGAATATACATTTCAAGATTACAAGAAGGGACAGCCACGCTGGTGTCCCGGTTGCGGTGACCATTTCTTTCTGGCCTCGCTCCACAAGGCCATGGCCGAAGTGGGTGTGGCGCCCCATAACATGGCGGTCATCTCGGGCATCGGCTGCTCCAGTCGCCTGCCCTACTATGTGAACACCTACGCCATGCAGACCATCCATGGCCGTGCGGCGGCCATCGCCACAGGAGCCAAGGTGGCCAACCCCGACCTCTGCATCTGGCAGGTGAGCGGCGACGGCGACGGACTGGCCATCGGCGGCAACCACTTCATCCATGCCATGCGCCGCAACATCGACCTCAACATGATCCTGCTCAACAACCGCATCTACGGACTGACCAAAGGGCAGTATTCGCCCACCTCTCCCCGCGGCTTCGTCTCGAAGTCAAGTCCCTACGGCACGGTGGAGGACCCGTTCCGTCCCGCCGAGCTGTGCTTCGGTGCGCGCGGCCATTTCTTTGCACGCAGCGTAGCCACCGACGCGCCCGAGACACAGGCCATCCTCAAGGCGGCCTACCGGCACAAGGGGGCTGCCGTTTGCGAAATCCTGCAGAACTGCGTCATCTTCAACGACGGCTGCCACGAATCGGTCTATACCAAGGAAGGCCGCAAGAAGAATGCCATCTACGTGCGCCACGGCGAGAAACTCGTGTTCGGCGAGAACAACGGGTTCGGACTGGTGCAGGAGGGATTCGGGCTGAAAGTGGTGAAGATCGGGGACAACGGCTATACGCTCGACGATGTGCTGGTGCATGATGCCCACTGCGAGGACAACACGCTGCAACTGAAGTTGGCCATGATGTCCAACGAGGACGGGTTCCCCATAGCCCTCGGGGTCATCCGTGACGTGGACGCACCGACCTACGACGAGTCGGTCCACGCCCAGATTGCCGAGGTGTCGGATCAGAAGAAGTACCACAACTTCGCCGAACTGCTGGAGACCAACGATACCTGGGAGGTGAAATGAGTTTGCACGAAAAAGAAGAACTAAACGAAGAACCATGTCATTAAAATGTGGAATAGTGGGACTGCCTAATGTCGGCAAATCCACCCTTTTCAACTGCCTCTCCAGTGCCAAGGCACAGGCAGCCAATTTCCCGTTCTGCACCATAGAACCCAACGTCGGTGTCATCACCGTTCCCGACGAACGTCTCACCAAACTGGCGGAAATCGTACACCCGGGGCGCATCGTCCCTGCCACGTGCGAGATCGTGGACATTGCCGGACTGGTGAAGGGCGCGTCGAAGGGCGAAGGCTTGGGCAACAAGTTCCTGGGCAATATCCGCGAGACGGATGCCATCATCCATGTGCTCCGCTGCTTTGAAGACGACAACATCACGCACGTGGACGGCAGCATTGACCCGATACGCGACAAGGAAATCATCGACACCGAACTGCAGTTGAAGGACTTGGAGACCGTTGAGAGCCGGTTGGCCAAGACGGAGAAGGCTGCGGCTGCCGGCAACAAGGAGGCCAAGACGGAAGTGACGGTGCTCAAAGCCTATAAGGAGGTGCTCGACCAAGGGAAGAACGCCCGTATCGTGGAGTTTGAGGGCAAGGACGAACAGGACTGCGCCCGCAACCTGTTCCTGCTGACCGCCAAGCCGGTGCTTTATGTCTGCAACGTCAGCGAGTCCGATGCCAAGGACGGCAACGACTACACGCGCCGCGTCGAGGCACTGGCGCAGGAGGAGGGTGCCGAGGCCATGGTCATTGCCGCCAAGACGGAGGAGGACATTGCCGAACTGGAGTCGTATGAGGACAAGCAGTTGTTCCTGGAGGAACTGGGACTGGAGGAGAGCGGCGTGAACCGCCTCATCAAGAAAGCCTACTCGCTGCTGAATCTGGAGACGTTCATCACCGCCGGCGAGATGGAGGTGAAGGCATGGACTTACCACAAGGGATGGAAAGCGCCCCAGTGCGCCGGGGTCATCCATACCGATTTCGAGAAAGGCTTCATCCGTGCCGAGGTCATCAAGTACGACGACTATATCCAGTTGGGTTCCGAGGCCGCCGTGCGCGAGGCCGGCAAGATGGGCATCGAGGGCAAGGAGTATGTGGTGCAGGACGGCGACATCATGCACTTCCGCTTCAACGTCTGAACCGGATCCAAGACAAACGTTTACCTGACAAACACTGCGCGAAATGCTACAAACCATCCTTTTCATCGTCTGGAATCCCTCCGTCACCTTCGGCCCGCTCCGTTGGTATTCCGTGTGCTGGCTCGTCGGACTGGTGCTGGCCTACTTCGTCGTGCGCCGGCTCTACCGCGAACAGCATATCAAGGACGAGCTCTTCGACCCGCTCTTCTTCTATTGCCTCTTCGGCATCCTCATCGGGGCGCGCCTCGGCCACTGCATCTTCTATCAACCGGACTATTTCCTGACCAGCGGAAAGGGGTTCGTCGAGATGTTCCTGCCCATCCATTTTCTGGCAGACGGCGGATGGAAATTCACGGGCTACGAGGGACTGGCCTCCCACGGAGGCACACTCGGACTGATGCTCGCACTGTGGCTCTACGTGAAACGCACCAAACTCGGCATCTGGACGGTGCTCGACAACATCGCCATAGCCACCGGCAGCACGGCCTGCTTCATCCGGCTCGGCAATCTGATGAACTCGGAAATCATCGGGAAGATCACCGATGTGCCGTGGGCGTTCATCTTCGAACGGGTCGACACCATGCCGCGCCACCCCAGCCAGCTCTACGAGGCCGCTGCCTATGCCGTCCTCTTTGTCGTCATGTGGGTGCTCCACAAGCGCATGGCCGACCGCATCGGGACGGGCTGGTTCTTCGGACTCTGCCTGACGGCCATCTTCACCTTCCGTTTCCTCATCGAATACACCAAGGAGGTGCAGGAGGCGTTCGAGGCATCCTTGCCGATTGACATGGGTCAGATTCTATCCATTCCCTTTGTGGCCATCGGCCTTTATTGCATGTTCCGGAAGCACGGAAAACAGGCACAATAGCCATTGATTGCATTGACTTTTGGATGGTTTGGAGGGTTTATTGCCTTGACTTTTGGATAAAAATAGCCGGTTATTGCATTGACTTTTGGATAAAAGTTGTATCTTTGCACTGGAAATCATACCTTTGCAACAATGATGAACTATTACAGAAGAAACATAGACCAAAAGCTCTTGGAATGGAAAGATGCTCCAAGGAGAAAACCGCTGCTTGTCAGAGGGGCAAGACAGGTGGGGAAATCTACTGCCGTCAGGCAATTGGCCCGGTCGTTCAAGTATTTTGTGGAAGTGAACCTTGAGAGCCAGCCTGCCATACGACAGCTGTTTACGAAAGACATCGACATAGAAAGGACGTGCCAAGGAATAAGTGCAACACTTGGCATTCCCATCATCGCCGGTGAAACATTATTGTTTCTTGACGAGATACAGGTAAGCCAGGAAGCCATCATGTCGTTGCGTTATTTCAAGGAGGACTACCCCGAGTTGCATGTCATTGCCGCAGGGTCCTTGTTGGAGTTCGCACTGGAGGAATTGCCTTCCTTCGGAGTGGGCAGAATCCGCTCCTTGTATATGTATCCGTTTTCCTTCGATGAGTTCTTGTGGGCACAGGGACTGGATGTCACCGTCGATTACAAGCACAAGGCATCGGCGACGTCACCGCTTCCGGAATCCGTACATCTCAAGCTGGTTGAACAGTTGAAGGCCTTTTATCTCGTGGGCGGGATGCCGGCGGCTGTGAGCGAATGGATAGCAAGCGGAAGCTATTTGGAGTGTTCGCGCATACACAACGACATATTGGATACCTACCAAGATGATTTCGCCAAGTACAAAAGTCGCGTATCGCCGGTCTTGTTGCGGAAGGTGTTGCGTTCCGTAGCACTGCAGGCAGGCAGTAAGTTCGTCTGTCGCCAAGTGTCAGAAGACACCCATTCCTCAGTCATCAAGGAGGCCTTGCATTTACTCACTCTGGCCGGCCTCGTCCGACCCGTGATCCATTCCGACGGAAACGGATTGCCGTTGGGTGCGGAGGAAAACGACAGCTATGTGAAATACCTGTTCCTTGACCTCGGCTTGATGCAGACCATGCTGGGCACACCGGCGGCCGACGTGCTCCTGTCTTCGGAAACGGATTTCGTCAACAAGGGGGCTGCCTCGGAGATGTTTGCGGGTCTGGAACTGATGAAAGGTCACGACTGCTTCTCCAAGGCTGAGATGTATTACTGGCAAAACATGGCGCGCGGAACCAATGCCGAGATAGACTATATCATGGCGAAGGATGGCAGGGTCTTGCCGATAGAGGTAAAGGCCAACACCAAGGGCAGTATGCAAAGCCTTTGGCTGTTCATGAGAAAGAAGAAGCTGTACCAAGCCATCCGCACTTCCTTGGAAAATTTTGGCGGCTTCGACTATACCGACAAGGAGAGCGACGATGCAGTCAGACACGTGGAGATCATTCCACTCTACGCACTCAGCAACTTGTGAAGAGGTCTCACCGCTTGCGTATCAGGGTGAGTCCGTCACGTATGGGGAGGATGACCCGCTCCACGCGGGTGTCCTGACGCAGCCAGTCGTTGAATGAAGTGATGCCGCGGGTCTGTGGGTCTTTCCCGTAGGCCGGGTCCACCACATGACCGTCCCACAGCGTGTTGTCGGCCAGGATGAATCCTCCGGGGCGCAGTACGGAGAGGGCCATCTCGCAGGTCTCGCGGTAGGTACGCTTGTCGCCGTCGATGAAGACCAGGTCGAACAGGATGCCCAGCCGGGGAGCCTCGGTGACGGCATCGCCGATGAGGAACGTGATGCGGTCGGCCCACGGCGACTGCTCGATCCACGGTCGGGTGAAGTCTTCCTGCTCGTCGTTGATCTCGAAGGTGTAGAGGTGTGCCCCCTCGGCCAGTCCCTCGGCCATCGACAGGGCACTGTATCCGCTGAACGTCCCCACCTCCAGCACGTTCCGCGGACGGATCATCTGGACGAGCATCTTCAGCAGGCGGCCCTGCAGATGCCCCGAAGCCATACGGCCGTGGAGCAGCCGGATGTTGGTGGCGCGCCAGAGCCGGTAGAGGTAGTCGGGCTCGGGGTCGGAATGGGTCAGGATGTAGTCGTCGAGGGTCATCCGCGCAGGGCTTCGATGGCCAGACGGTAGGAGTCGAGGCCGAAGCCGCATATCACGCCCCGGCAGGCCGGTGAGAGGAAGGAATGGTGGCGGAACTCCTCGCGCTGGTGCACATTGGAGATGTGCACCTCGATGACGGGACTTTTCAGCGACCGGATGCAGTCGTGCAGCGCGATGGAGGTGTGGGTGTAGGCTCCGGCGTTGAGCACGATGCCGTCGACCGAGAAACCGTCCTGCTGCATGCGGTTGATGAGTTCTCCCTCCACGTTGCTCTGGTAGTAGTCCAGCTCCACGTCGGGAAACCGCTGCCGCAGCGAGGGCAGATAGTCCTCAAACGACGAGGTGCCGTAGATGCCTGGCTCGCGCTGTCCGAGCAGGTTGAGGTTGGGCCCGTTCACGATAAGTATCTTCATCTGCTTCGTTCATTTTAATGTTGAGTGTTGAGTGTTGAATGTTTATTCCACGATTTTCCACTCCAGCGTGTTCACCTCGTCTTTCAGCGAGAAATTCAAGCCCACCTTCACCACAGGCTTGTGCTTCATCTTGAAAGCGTCGGCGTAATGTTTGGCTTCAATCTGGGCAAGAGCTTCCTCCGCACTCTTGTTGAACTTCAGCTCCATCACGTAGATGGTGGTGGCCGTTTCGAGGGTGAGGTCAATCCTACCCTTCACCGTGCGGTGCTCCACGAGGATGTGGTAGTGGGTGAGCAGGGCAAACATGATGTAGAGCGTCTGCTGCCAATGACCCTCGTAATGCGTGTTGTCGCAATAAGGCACCGTCTCCAGAAAGTCGGCGAGCAGCTGCAGCCCCTCCTCCATCTTGTTCTGGCGGA
>CAVJNH010000049.1:0-20782 GCA_963651005.1 Oscillibacter sp. MSJ-31 | reverse complement strand
AGTTCTGGGACAATGTGCGCGTGGAGAAGACCCTGCTGTCCGACAGCTTTCAGGAGGGTCGCGCGGAAGGGCTGGAAGAAGGCATGGAGAAAGGCATAAAGAAGGGGTTGAAGAAAGGTCGCGCAGAAGGTCGCGCAGAAGGTCGCGCGGAAGGGCGTATGGACATGGTCAAGGCGATGTTGCAGCGCGGTCTGGACCTCCGGATGATTGCCGAACTGTCCGGTCTGACGGAGCAGGAAATCCGGTCAATCGCCTCGACGCAACCCCATAACGGCTAAGCAAGCAGCAAATGGCAAACAAGAACCTCAATGCCGCCAAGGTTCTTCTATATGCTGCAACGGCATCCAATATCAAACACACTGCTATCAATAATATAAATCATGACAAAAATAAAAGTTGAAAATACGGAAATTTCTGTTGTGAATGTGCAAAACGAGGATTACATCTCTTTGACAGATATGGCACACAGCCAAATGCAGGAGCATATTATCTTCAAGTGGATGAGCCTCAAAAGCACCATAGAATATCTTGGCGAATGGGAAATGCTATATAACCCCCATTTTAATTGTACCGAATTCGGTATAATTAAAAACGCAGCAGGCAGCAACAACTTCGTCCTTTCCGTTAGGGCATGGATTCAAAGGACAGGCGCAATAGGCATTATGGCAAAAGCGGGGCGGTATGGTGGAACCGTATGCCCATCGTGACATAGCCTATCATTTTGGAATGTGGATTAGCCCCCGGTTTCTCCTGACAAGAAAGGCAACATCCGTGATTACGCCAGCATCAACGAACTGATTTGTCTCTCCAATATGGAGAACCTCAATGCCGTGTTCATCAATGACGGAATGTCCCAGTCTGAGCGGCTCGTCAAGCTCAATCAGATAGCCATCCAACAAATGAAAATTCTTGAAGATACTGGCGGTGGAAATTTGCTGAAGTAAAGAGATTATAATGGCACAGAAGAAATACACACAGGCGCAACAAGTGATAGATACTCTTCGCAAAACAGGAGGGTATGCTACTCTTGGCGATTTGCAGTTCCTTGATACAGGTAGATTCGCCTCCGAAGACGACCCGTTGTCCGGCAGATTACCCTTTGACAATTAAACACACAACAAACACATGACCGACGAGGAAGAAATGGCGTACTTCCAAGCCCACGGCTGGAAGGCGCGGAGATGCAAGATGACACTGGTGCCGCTGTACGACGCGGTGCGCGCCCGGCCACTTTCTGAAAAAGTTTCTAAAAGTTTCCTTCCCCCGACATTTGCTTGCCGGGGCTTTTTTTTGTCCCTAACTTTGCACCTGTCAAACAGACAACACTGTCCGGCCGGCGGTGAATTCCGAATCAACCCAAAAAAAACAAAAAATTATGGACAAATTGATTTTCAAACTGAACAGCAACATCACGCTCGAAGGTTCGGCCTTCTACGACAACGCCACGGGCAACTTCCTCTTCTCGCCCAACGGCCCCTTCACCCTCCGCCAAGGCAGCATCGGCGTGGGCAACCGCCAGTTGCGCGGCCTGCTCACCGGCAGCAGCGACTGCTTCGACCGGCTGATGCAGCGTCTCCGCCGTTGCGAGGCACGCGGTGAACCCGTCACCCTCACCGTCCGGTGAACCCCCGGCAGCAGGAAAACCAACGGAACAAGACGAATCCCTGCAAATCAAGGTTTGCAGGGATTCTTCGGTGTGATTCCGCAGGGATTCAAACCCTGGACCTTCAGAACCGGAATCTGACGCTCTATTCAGCTAAGCTACGGAACCATTGTCGGGTGCAAAGGTACAAAGAAGTGGGCAGAAAACAAAAAGAAAAGCGGATTTTCTTTCCCGTACCGGAAAATTCCGTGCATTTTCTTGGCTGCCTCAAAAAAATCCCGTAAATTTGCGGAGAATAATCAAGACCACATGACAATCCCCAGTACAAGAAACCAACGTACCCTTATGAGAAAACACTGGATTCTACTCCTTGCCGTATGCCTCGCACAAGTGACGGCATGGGCCGCTCCGCGCAGTTACCGACAGGCCGTGAAGATTGCACAGCAACAGGCCGCACGGCTGGGCATCAGCATGGATGCCACGTCGCAACAGCAGACGCGCACCGCCGCACCGGATGCCGCCTACTACGTCATCGGGAACGGACAGGACAAGGGCTACACCATCGTGTCTGCCGACGACCGCCTGCCGGCCATCGTGGGCTACGCCGTCCACGGCAACTACGACGAGAGCACGCTGCCCGAACCTTACGTGGCGTTCATCACGGCCTACCGGAAATTCGCGGAAGAGGTGATGGCCGGAGATGCACGCGCCGTGCGTCAGGCCGCCGAGGCACAGGCACTGCGCCAGTCGGCAAGCTATGCGCAGCCTACGGTCGCCCCGCTGCTGGGCAACATCCAGTGGAACCAGGGCAGTCCCTACAACAACCTGTGTCCCGAATACGAGACGGGCAAGCGTTCGGTCGCAGGATGCGTGGCCACGGCCGTGGCGCAGGTCATGCGCTACTGGAAATATCCGTCGCAGTTGCAGAAGAGCACCTCGGCCTACACCACGAGCACGAACAAAATCTCCATCCCCGCCATCGACAAGGATGCCGCCGGGACATACGACTGGGACAACATGCTGCCGCAGTACAAGTCCGGACAGTACAACGACACGCAGGCCGCTGCCGTGGCCAAACTCATGTACCACTGCGGTGCAGCCGTCCAGATGAACTACGGCGAATCGTCCGCAGCGTCTATCAATGCCGAAGACCTCGCCACCTATTTCGGCTACGACAAGGACTTGATGATGGATCTCTACCGCGAAAGTTTCTCCTTGGAGCAATGGAACACGCTCATCGACAACGAGCTGAAGGCGAAACGTCCGGTGCTCTACAGCGGCCAGTCGTCGGACGGCGGCCACCAGTTCGTCTGCGACGGTTCCGACGGTGAAGGGCTCTACCACATCAACTGGGGATGGAGCGGCTATCAGGACGGCTATTTCGACATCACCATCCTCAACCCCGACAAGGGCGGCATCGGTTCGGGCAACGCCCCGGACGGCTACAACCAGCACAGCGACATGATTATCGGCATACAGCCCGACAACGGAAAAACGGACGAACCGCTGGCAACCCTTTCGCCCCTTTACGCTTACTATTACAAAGCACAATACCACTCGCTGACGCTGACAACCGCCACGCGTAAGGACGCGACGCAGGCGTTTTCCTTCAAGATTAAGGATTGTTTCGCCAATTTCAGCAACAACACGTTTAACGGCACTGTCGCCTTCGGCATCAAGAACACCCACGGCACATACACTCCCATCACCTCCACGGCATCAATCGTCAACCTCCCTTCTGGATATTTGGACGACCTGACCTTCTCGGGCAGCTACGCCTTCCCCGTGGGGCGCACCTACATCCGCGCCATCTACAGCACGGACGGCGGCACGACGTGGAGCGAATGTGCCTACAACGGCTTGATGCCGTATGCCTTGGATGCCACCGAGACGGAGCTGGAATTGGGTTCTCCGCTGACGGCCAAGGTGACGGCTGAAACAGACCAGTTGCTGGCGAACCAAAGTTGCCCCATGACGCTGGAGGTGGGCAACGATGCGGACGTCGACTTCATCGGCACGCTGAACATCTACGTCAGCACCACCCAGACCCGCCCCAGCAGCAAAGACGGTATCAGCTACGTCTCCGTGCCGGGCAAGGGCAAGTCGGTGCGCGAAATCACAATCAACGTGCCCGCAGAAACCTTCTATCTCTGGATAGAGGATGCCAACACGGGAGTCGACCTCGTCGATGCAATGCAGTTCGGGGCAGTACAGGGCGGAACGCCTTCCCTCACACTGGTCAAAGTGACCAGCAACGCCAGCGACGAGTATGAGACCGAAAAAGCATACTACAGCACCTATCAGGTCAAGCTGCCTAAGGTGAAGGACGACCAGCTCACCGTCACCTACGACATCCGGAACGACGGCGGTTCTGCCTATTGTGACTGGACCATAGTGGGATTTAATTGTCAAACGCTACGCTCTGGCGCATCCCGTGCCGGCAACACGCTGTTCCCCGGCAACGGCACGGTCACCTCCATCACCGCCTCCTTCACCCCAGAAGAAATTGGCTGCAACAGTATCCTTTGTGAACTGTACTCCATTACCGATGCCTCCACCAATGAAGAATACGACATCAGTGTGGCAGCCCCGGAACGGCAGATTTACGCAGCAGACAATACGGGATATTTCCGAATGTCTGCCATCGACTTCGTGGCCTACGTGGAAGGCGCGAGCACCGGCATGGAGACGGTGGGCAGCAACGAGGCCAGCGTCCGTGGCGGCCACGGACAGATTGACGTGACGGTAGACCGCAACAGCACCGTCATCGTCTACCGGTTGACGGGACAGCGGGTGGCAGCGGTCAAGGCCATGGCCGGACAGACGGTCAGCATCCCCGTGGCAGCCGGAGTCTACATCGTCAATGGCACGAAAGTTGCAGTAAGATAAATATGGACAACGGGCAGGACATCTTTGACAGAACCGAGCGGCTGGTGGGTGGCGACATCCTCCAGTCGCTCCGTTCGCAGCGCGTCATCGTGTTCGGCGTGGGCGGTGTGGGCAGTTGGTGCGTCGAGGCACTGGTGCGATCCGGCATCCAGCACATCACCATCGTTGACTCCGACCGGGTGTCTGCCAGCAATGTCAACCGCCAGCTCATGGCCACGACGAAAACCATCGGAGCGGTGAAGGTGGAAGCCCTGAAGGAACACCTGCTCGACATCAACCCCCACGCAGAGGTCACCGCGCTGCAGACGGTGTTCGACGAGACGACCGCCGACAGTTTCCAGTTGGACCGGTACGACTACATCGTGGATGCCATCGACAGCCTCCGCGACAAGATCCTGCTCATCGAGTGTGCCTGCCGCACCGGGGCAACCTTCTTCTCTTCGATGGGAGCCGCCCTGAAAATCGACCCCACGAGGGTGGAGGTGGCCGAGTTCTGGAAGGTGAAGGGCTGTCCGTTGGGAGCCGCCCTGCGCCACAGGTTCCGCCAGTTGAAGCGCCGCCCGGCAAAGAAGTTCCAGTGCGTCTTCAGCCAGGAACTCCTGCCCAACCTCGGCGACGACCGTTCCACCGACGACAGTGACGACCGCCGCGCCGGAAGCACCCGGAAAGTACAGGTCAACGGTTCGCTGCTCCACATCACCGGCCTCTTCGGCTTCACGCTGGCCGGCCTCATCATCAACGACATCTACGGGAAAGGCCGGAAACAGGCCGCACCCGCACCATTATCACAAAACAATACACCAAAATGAATCTCACAGAAAGATTTCTGAACTACGTCAAGTTCGACACGCAGTCGAGCGAGGAAAGCCAGACCGTGCCCAGCACCGCCAAGCAACTGATCTTCGCCGAATACCTGAAGAAGGAACTGGAACGCGAAGGGCTCGACGACGTGGAACTCGACGAGAAAGGCTATCTCTACGCCACACTCAAGTCCAACATCAAGGAGGAAGTACCCACCATCGGCTTCATCTCCCACTACGACACCAGCCCCGACTGCTCCGGTGCCGACATCAAACCGCAGATGGTGCACCACTACAACGGCACGGACATCCTCCTGTCCGAGGGCATCGTGTCCAGTCCCAAGAAGTTTCCCGAACTGCTCCAGCACGTCGGCGAAGACCTCATCGTGACCGACGGCCACACGCTGCTCGGTGCCGACGACAAGGCCGGCATTGCCGAAATCGTGCAGGCCATGGTCTATCTTCAGGAGCACCGCGAAATCCGTCACGGGAAAATCCGCGTGGCCTTCAATCCCGACGAGGAAATCGGGATGGGTGCCCACCACTTTGACGTGGAGAAGTTCGGCTGCGAATGGGCCTACACCATGGACGGCGGAGACGTGGGGGAACTGGAGTTCGAGAACTTCAACGCCGCTTCCGCCAAGATCACCGTTAAGGGCGTGAGCGTACACCCGGGCTACGCCAAGGGCAAGATGGTCAACGCCAACGCACTGGCCGCCGAGTTTGCCGCCATGCTCCCTGCCGACGAGACCCCCGAGACCACGGAGGGCTATCAGGGCTTCTACCATCTGCTGGCCATCCATTCCAACATCGAGCAGGCCAAGCT
This sequence comes from Oscillibacter sp. MSJ-31, assembly GCA_963651005.1. GTDB lineage: Bacteria > Bacteroidota > Bacteroidia > Bacteroidales > Bacteroidaceae > Prevotella. Next base: position 14,664 of record CAVJNH010000049.1, on the reverse strand, counting down.
GAGCTACATCATCCGCGACCACGACCGCGACCGCTTCGAGGACCGCAAACGCTTCATCCTCCAGTGTGCGGAGAAGATGAACGCGAAATACGGGGCAGGCACGGTGGAGGCCGTCGTCAGCGACCAGTACTATAATATGAAGGAGAAGATTGACCCGCAGATGCACGTCATCGACCTCGTGCTCCGCGCCATGCAGGAGACGGGAGTGGCCCCGAAGGTCAAGCCGATACGCGGCGGAACGGACGGCGCACAACTCTCGTTCAAGGGTCTGCCGTGTCCGAACATCTTCGCCGGCGGCGTGAATTTCCACGGCCCCTACGAGTTCGTGTCTGTCCAGTCGATGGAGAAAGCCATGGAAGTGATTGTGAAAATCTGCGAGCTCACCGCGGAATACAACGACTGAACCCTGCGCCCTTCATGGAAGGGCACGCCTTCCGCGAAAGGGAAGGAAACCGTCAAGCCTTGAGGATTGCCTCAAGGCTTTCTTGTTCGCCCACCACCCAGATGATGTCGCCCTTCTGGAACTTGCGGTGGGGATGGATGGGAGACAGGTTTTCCTTGCCCTCTTCCAGTCCCACCACCATGCAGTTGAACTGCGAACGGATGCCGCTTTCCTCCAGCGTCTTGCCCACGAAGGGACTGGAGCCGGTGATGACGATTTGCCGGAGCTTCATCTCGCGCTTCTCGAAATCCAGATCCTCGCCGATGACCTCGTGCTTGATGGCCTTGCCCAACTGGTGGAGCTGTTCGTCGTTGCCGATGACTTGAAGACGGTCGCCGGGGAAAATGACATCGTTGCCGTCGGGGATGTTCAGCCGGTGGCCGGCACGGAGAATACTGCTGACATGGACTCCGAACTGGCTGCCCAGCGACAGTTGGCGCAGCGTCTTGCCCATCCAGCGCGTGTTGTAGGGAATGTCGAAGTCTGCCATGTGGACGTCGCGGTCGAGCAGGTGGCCCTCATAGAGCGGGCGACGGCGGCCATGCACCTGCGCCTCGATGTCGCGCGAACGGAGGTTCTGGATGAAGAGACGTTCCATCTGGATGCTGCTCTTCTTCAACCGCCGCGACAGCACCATCAGCACCACCAGTGCCAGGGCAATGGAGACGATGACGGCATTCTTGAAACGGCTCAGGTAGTTGATGATGTAGAACACGAAACCGCAGGCCAGCACCACGCGCACCACAATGGTGAATATCAACGGGAAATGGTTGACCCAACTCTCGGCCCACAGCGTCTTGAACTCCTCGGAATGGTTCTTCTTCACCACCATGGCACGGAGGAAAGGCGAGATGACCAGCACCGTCAGCACGCCGCAGATGGCGTTGGCGTACCAGTGCAGCTCGTAGGTGGGGAAGAAACTGCGGATGAAGGGTAGGAAGAAGGTGAACATCAGAATGATGACGGCCACGGAGAGGATGCTGTAGATGAGTGTGTTGCGGAGCATCTGCATCAGCAGGCTCTTCCAATTGCTTTCGGAGGACGGTGTCTGCGGATGGGCCAGCGTGATGTGGTTGAGGGCCACGATCCACTTCTTCGGCAGGTGACGCTCCATCAGATTGTAGCAGGGTTCGGCAAAGCGTATCATGTAGGGCGTCAGGAACGTGGTGATGACCGACACGGCCACGACCACCGGATAGAGGAAACGCCCGATGACCCCGAGCGACAGACCCAACGAGGCGATGATAAAGGCAAACTCACCGATCTGCGCCATGGAGAAGCCGCACTTCATCGCGCTCTTCAGCGGGTTGCCGCTGATGAGATAGCCCAGCGAGCCGAACACCGACTGCCCGACAAGGATGGTCAGCGTGATGGCGATAATCGGCCAGGCGTAGTCCACCAGCACCTGCGGCTCGACCAGCATGCCCACCGAGACGAAGAAGATGGCACCGAAGAGGTTCTTCACCGGCTCCACCAGCCGTATAATCTTGTCCGCCTCCACCGTCTCGGCAAGGATGCTGCCCATGACGAAAGCGCCGAAGGCACTGCTGAACCCCACCTTGGTGGAGAACACAGCCATGAAGCAGCACAGGCCGAGCGACACGATGAGCAGCGTCTCCTCGTTCATCAGCCGCCGCGTGGCCCGCAGGAAGGCCGGCACACAGAAGATGCCCACCACAAACCAGAGAATGAGGAAGAAGCCGATGCGCAGCACGCTCTCCAGCATCTGTCCGCCGTCGGGACTGCTGCCGCCGGCAATGGCCGACAGCATCACCATCATGACAATGGCCAACACGTCCTCCAGAATGAGCACGCTCATCACCATTCCGGCGAAACGCTGCTGCCGAAGCCCCATGTCGTCGAACGCCTTGTAGATGATGGTGGTGGACGACATGGCCAACATTCCGCCCAGAAACAGCGAGTCCATCTCCGTCCAGCCGAAAGCCTTTCCCACGAGGATGCCCGACAGCATCATGCAGAAGATGATGGTGCACGCCGCAATGACCGGAGCCATTCCCATCTTCAGGATTTTCTTGAACGAGAAGTCCAGACCCAGGGAGAACAGCAGGAAGATGACGCCGATGTCGGCCCACATCTGGACGTTGTTCCGGTCCATCACTGACATGGTGTAGGGCATCTGCGGCGAAACCAGGAAGCCGGCCACGATGTAGCCGAGGACAAGGGGCTGTTTCAGACGCTTGAAAATCAGTGTGACGACTGCGGCCACCATGAGGATGAGCGCAAGGTCTTTGACGAGAGTGGGAAGTTCTGCCATAGCTTTAGTACCATTGTACCGCGTTGGAATAGCTGCTGCGCTTGTCGTACTTCAGCGCATCGGTGAGGGTGGCTGCATTGCACCGGAACGAGAAGTTGTAGCTCGTATAGGGAGCCAGCACCACCGAGCACGACATATTGAAGCAGTGCAGGTCGCGCGAGAGCGACGCGGTGGTCATTGAAATTTTGTGGTTTTCGAAATCGTAGCCCGACGAGAACGAGATGTTCCAGCCGTCGGAGATGCGGAGGTTGCCGCTGATGTTGAGGTTCTGCGTGAACTTGTAGGGGTAGCGCATCGTGTCGTAGTTGAACTTGCCGCCGGTGTTCTCGCGCATCGTGATACCGTAGCCGAGGCTGAGCGACCATGGCAGGCTGAACGCCATATAGCCGTCTGCATCGGTCTCGGCCTTGCCGGCATCCTCCTTCCGCGCCCCGTGCTTGCCGCGCTCCATGTCCTCGTCGACATTCGTCTCCACCCCGGTGTCGTAGTCGTCGTCACCGTTGCGGTTGTCCCGGCCGTCGCGGTCGCCCTTGCGGTCGGTGCGTTCGCCCTTCAGCCACTTGATGAGGTCGACGACCTTCTTGTTGTCCAGCGTATAGGAGAGGTTCTGGGAAATGCCCTGGAAACGGCCGAAGCGTCCCTTGCTGTATTCGGTGTGGTTGCCGACATAGGGCGTGGCTCCCACCGAGTCGGCCTCGTAGGCGTAGGTGGCAAACACGGCATTGAGGTTCAGCGTGTAGCTCTTGGTGAGTTTCAGTCGCAGACGGGTGGAGAGGTCGCTCCACGGGCGTTCCTCTGCCGCCAGGTTGTACGACATGGAAGCCCCGAGTTCGTCGATGATGCTGACTTTCTTCGCCCCGGTCGAGTCCTCGTCGTTCTTCAACTTCATCTCGATGTTGTTGGAAAGGTCCATGGAGATGCTTCCCGTCTTGCCCCGTCCGGGCACGCCGTAGAGCGCACCCTCATAGGGCGAGTATTCCACCATCGACACGTTGCCGTCTGCATCGGTCTTCTGGTAGGTCTTGTAGAAGCCGTAGCGCGAAGCACTGAAGTCCGGTGCATAGTTGAAGCTGACCGTCGGGGTCACCACGTGGCGCACCGCAATGATCTTGTCGCCGAACAGCTTGCGGCTCGGGATGTACGTGCCGTAGAGCTTGGTGGAGGCCGAGAGGCTGAGTGCCCAGTTGTAGACATTGTAGAAGCCCTGCAGCGTGTCGCGCTTCTCGGTCTGCGTGGCCTCGTCCCAGTAGCGTTCCTGCTTCTGCGTGTACATACGGTCGGTGAAGGTCAGCGAGGGGTTGACGTTCAGATAGCCGAACAGGGTGAAGTTGCCGCTGACAGGGATGCTGTGCTGCATTCCGTTGCGCCAGTCGCGCGTCAGACTGGAGTGGAGCAGGCGGTCTTCCTTCGTGCTGATGCTGTTGCTCAGCTGTCCGGTGTAGCTCATGGAAATCTTCTCGTACCAGCGTTCCTTTCCTGCCGCATGACGGCGCTTGAAGGGATAGAAGCGCGAGATGGAGATGTTGAGGTCGGGCAGGGTCAGCGCGATGGTCGAGTCGCGCATGTTCTGGTTGAGGTTGAAGGTCGAGCTCAGGCTCATGCCGATGCTGGAAAATGTGGTGCTCCAGGCCACGGAACTGGTACGGGTGGACTGCGTCATGGACTGTGGGTTGTACATCGAGGTGAGGTTGTTGGTCTCGTAGCTCGAAGTGGCGAAGTTGACGCTGGCCGACAGCGAACTGAACGGGTTGGCCTTGCTGTCCTGCCGGTGGCTCCACTGCACCTTGAAACTGGTGGACTTGGCGTAGTCAGGCATATTCTTCTCGCCGGTCACCGTGTTCTGGTAGCTGGCAAAGAACGAACCGCTGTACTTGTAGCGTTTGCGGTAGTTGGAGGCTGCGGAGAGTCCCCACGACCCTTTGGTGTAGATTTCGCCCAGCACCTTCAAATCCATCTTGTCGCTGACGGCGAAATAGTAGCCTCCGTCGCGCAGATAGAAGCCGCGCGAGGTCTCGTCGCCGTAGGTGGGCATGATGAAACCCGAGGAATAGCTCTTGCTGAAGGGGAAAAAGCCATACGGAATGGCCAGCGGCAGGGGCACGTCGGCCACGACGAGGTAGGCAGGGCCGAACACCACGTCCTTTCCCGGACGCATCTTGCCGCGCGACAAGGCGATGTAGAAGTCGGGGTGGGGCTTGTCGCAGGTGGTGTAGCGTCCGTGCTGCAGGAAGATTTCGCCGTTGCCGCCGCGCTTGGCCAGTTCGGCGGTCATGTAGCCGTCGTCCTGCTGAGTGTAGACATCGCTGATCAGTCCCTTCTTCGTCTTGAAGTTAAAGGCTATCGTATCGTTCTCGTAGGTGTCGTTTCCCATCTTGAATATCGGAGTGCCGAACTTCTGCCCGAGCGTGTCGGTCGAACCGGTGGCATGGACCAGACTGGAGTCGAGCTGCATGAAAATCTGGTCACTCTCCAAGTCCATGTCCTGGTACTTGACGTGAGACTTGCCATAGAGATGGGCCAGACCTGTGCTACCCTCATAGGTCATCGAGTCCTCGGCGGTATATTCCACGGGGGCGTCAATGCCGTTCTTGCGCTGGCGGTTGAGCGAGTCGGCCCGCAGGGAGTCGTCGACGGCCTTGTTGTGCATCCAGATGGCTTTCTGCAACGAGTCCATCCGTGCCGTATCTGCTGCCGGCAGGATTGCGCTGTCAGGAGGCACAACAGGGGCTGGAGACACCGTGCTGTCCGGGGGCACGCTGTCCGTCTGCCCGGCTGTTCCGGGAGAGGGGAAAGGCAGTCGCGGTAACTCTGCCATTACAAATGTGACGGCAAAGAAGAGCAATATGATGAGTGTATTTTTTCTCACGGCTGCAAAGGTACAAAGAAAAAATGAAACCACTCGCACATTGCCAGTTGTTTAACGTAAATTTTATGGAGGGGGTGGGAGGGGAAAAGACCGTGCCAGTCCAATACGCGCACCACGACACGGGGGTCATGGTGCGCGTCCTTGTCTGGCGGTCTGTCCGCACGGAGTGCAGCCTATTCCTCGTCGAGGAGAATCTTCATCATCTCGCAGGCGGCCTTGGCCACGGAAGTGCCGGGGCCGAAGATGGCGGCAACGCCGGCCTTATAGAGGAAATCGTAGTCCTGAGCGGGAATCACACCGCCTGCAATCACCATGATGTCCTCGCGTCCGAGCTTCTTCAGTTCCTCTATCAACTGGGGAATCAGGGTCTTGTGGCCGGCAGCGAGCGACGAGGCTCCCACAATGTGGACATCGTTCTCCACGGCCTCACGGGCCGCCTCGGCCGGAGTCTGGAACAGCGGTCCCATATCCACGTCGAAGCCACAGTCGGCATAACCGGTGGCCACCACTTTTGCACCGCGGTCGTGTCCGTCCTGTCCCATCTTCGCCACGAAGATACGCGGACGGCGACCTTCCTTCTTCGCAAATTTCTCGGTCAACTCGCAGGCTTTCTCAAAGTCGGAGTCGTTCTTGCTTTCTGAACTGTACACGCCTGAAATGGTTCTGATTACTGCTTTGTAACGGCCCACGATTTCCTCGCAGGCATCGCTGATTTCGCCCAAGGTGCAACGCAGTTGGGCGGCTTTCACGGCCAGGTCGAGCAGGTTGTCCTTGCTCTTGCGGCCTTCCTTGAAGTCGCGCACGCACTCGGTGATGGCCTTGAGTGCCTCCTGACAGGCCGCTTCGTCGCGCGAGGCACGCACTTTGGCGAGACACTCTTCCTGCTGCTTGCGCACGGCGGTGTTGTCCACCTCAAGGATGTCGATGGGGTCTTCGTGATCCAACCGGTACTTGTTGGTGCCGACGATGGTCTGCACGCCGGAGTCGATGCGGGCCTGTGTGCGCGCAGCGGCCTCCTCGATGCGCATCTTGGGCAGTCCGGTCTCGATGGCCTTGGCCATTCCGCCGAGCTTCTCGATTTCCTGAATGTGCTCCCAAGCCTTGTGGACGAGTTCGTTGGTCAGGGTCTCCACGTAGTAGGAACCGGCCCACGGGTCAATCTGCTTGCAGACTTTGGTCTCGTTCTGGATGTAAATCTGCGTGTTACGGGCGATACGTGCGGAGAAGTCGGTGGGCAGTGCGATGGCTTCGTCCAGGGCGTTGGTGTGGAGCGACTGGGTGTGTCCCAGCACGGCAGCCATGGCCTCGATGCAGGTGCGTCCCACATTGTTGAAGGGATCCTGCTCGGTCAGCGACCATCCGGAGGTCTGCGAGTGGGTGCGCAGGGCGAGCGACTTGGGGTTCTTAGCCCCGAAGCTCTTCACAATCTTTGCCCACAACAGTCTTCCGGCGCGCATCTTGGCAATCTCCATGAAGTGGTTCATGCCGATGGCCCAGAAGAACGACAGACGGGGCGCGAAGGCATCCACGTCGATGCCGGCATTGACACCGGTGCGCAGATAGTCGATGCCGTCGGCCAGCGTGTAGGCCAGCTCGATGTCGGCAGTGGCTCCGGCCTCCTGCATGTGGTAGCCCGAGATGGAGATGCTGTTGAACTTCGGCATCTTCTGCGAGGTGAACTCGAAGATGTCGGCAATAATCTTCATGGAGAATGCCGGCGGATAGATATAGGTGTTGCGCACCATGAACTCCTTCAGAATGTCGTTCTGGATGGTTCCGGCCATCTCTTCCAGCTTGGCTCCCTGCTCCAGACCGGCCACGATGTAGAAGGCCAGGACAGGCAGCACGGCTCCGTTCATGGTCATCGAGACCGACATCTTGTTCAGGGGAATGCCGGAGAACAGCACCTTCATGTTCTCTTCGTTGCAGATGGACACGCCGGCCTTGCCCACGTCGCCCACCACGCGGGGGTTGTCCGGGTCGTAGCCGCGGTGCGTCGGAAGGTCGAAGGCCACGGACAGACCTTTCTGTCCGCTGGCAAGGTTGCGGCGGTAGAAGGCGTTGGACTCCTCGGCGGTGGAGAATCCGGCATATTGGCGGATGGTCCACGGGCGGAAGGGGTACATCATGCTGTACGGGCCGCGGAGATAAGGCGGAATGCCTGCCGCGAAGTCCAGATGTTCCATGTCTTCCAAGTCCTCTTTCGTATATACGGGGCGAACCTCGATGTGCTCCGGTGTTTTCCAGTTAGGCACGATGTGGTTCTCTTTCAGCCAGGCAGTCCCGTCTGTGGCGTGGATGCCGGCATAAATATCGATGTTGCTGAAATCTTTTCTCATAATGTTTTAGATGCCTAACTTCTGGTTGTATTCTTTCAGGGTCTCAAGCACGTTGCAGCGCACGTGTATGAAGTTCTCGATGCCTGCGGCCTTGAGGTCGTCCATGCAGGCAGGAGCACCGGCCACGACGAACATGGCGCGGCCGTTCAGGTATTTGAACGCCGGAATGGCGTACTCTGCATATTCATCGTCGGAAGAGCAGAGCACCACGATGTCTGCGCCGGCCTTGAGGGCGGCGTCGACCCCTTCCTCCACGGTCTTGAAGCCGAGGTTGTCAATGACTTTATAGCCGGCGCACGCCAGGAAGTTGCAGGAGAACTGGGCGCGGGCCTGGCGCATGGCCAGATTGCCGATGGTGAGCATGAACGCCGTGGGCACCTTGCTCTCCTCGGTGTGGATGCGGAGATTCTCGAAGTCGGCAGCCAGACGGCTGGTCTCCAGTTTCTTGACGGGGGTGTCCTCTGCGTGTCCGCAACCGCAGGTGCAAGCGGCGACGGCGCGCTTGCTTTCGCTCTTCTCCGTGAAGTTGGGGAACTGGTTGGTGCCCAGGATGAACTCCTTGCGTTTGGCGGCATCGCCGTGCCGCTTCACGTTCGTGGCATTGATGTCGTCCTGTACGGTGCCCTTCCTGACGGCTTCCAGGAAACCGCCCTCTTCCTCCACCTTGAGGAAGATTTTCCAGGCTTCGTGAGCCAGCGCGTCGGTCAGGTGCTCGATATAATAGGAACCGGCAGAGGGGTCGACGATGCGGTCGAAGTGGCTCTCTTCCTTGATGAGCAACTGTTGGTTGCGGGCGATGCGCTCCGAGAAGTCGGTGGGCTGTTCGTAGACCGTGTCAAACGGAGTGACCACCAACGAGTGTACGCCTCCAAGGGCGGCACTCATGGCCTCGGTCTGGGAGCGGAGCAGGTTGACGTAGCTGTCGAACAGGGTCTGGTTGTATGTGGAGGTGGAGGCGTTGATGACCATCTGGCAGGAGCAGTCGCACTTCGGGCTGTACTGCTTGACAATCTGTGCCCAGAGCAGGCGTGCTGCGCGGAACTTGGCAATCTCCATGAAATAGTTTTCCGACACGCCCATGTAGAACTTGATGCTCTTGGCGGCCAAGTCCACGTCGATGCCGGCATCTGTCAGTTGTTGCAGATACTCGTTGCCCCAAGCCAGCGCGTAGCCGAGTTCCTGCACGATGTAGGCTCCGGCATTGTTCAGCGTGTCGGAGTGCACCATCACGCAGCGCAGGTTCGGATAGTCCTTGAGCGTCTCCACCAGTCGGGGGAGCTGGGAGAGCATCTTGCTGGTGTCCTTGCCCTTCTGGAGCATCTTGTCGATGGGGTCGAAACCGACACCGCCCACAATCTTCTCCCGGTCATAGCCTTCCTTCTCGAAGTAGGCTTTGAGGATTTCCGCCAGCTCCACGGCGTGGCAGGGACAGGTGCGGTAGCTGACCTCCACGATGTCCAGCCGGATGTCTTTCAGCAGTTTCTCGATGAAGTCGGCACTGACCAGGTCGCCGCCGAAACGGAACCCGATGGAGTTGACACCTTTCATCAGGATGTCGAGGGCCTTTTTGTTGGCCTCTTCCGGGTCGGTCACGGCAATGTTCTGACGGACGTGCCATTCGTTGGAGTCCTTTTTGTTGCCGCGGACGAACGGAAACTCGCCGGGCATCGCTTCCGGTGTCTTCAGTCCGGCCAGATCCTCGCGGCGGTAGAAGGGCTGCACGTTGAAGCCCTCGTTGGTTCTCCACACGAGCCGTTTCTGGAAGTCCGCGCCTTTCAGGTCGACTTCGATCTTGTCCAGCCACTCTTGTGTGGTCGGAGCCTGAAACTCGGTGAAGAGTTTTTCTTTGTTAGCCATAGTAAATGATTTATGTAAGTTGTTTCGTTGTAGTCCTTATGATTTTTGTTGCACGCGTTGCTTGCGGCCTACAAAGTTACGAATAAATTCCGAACCACAGAAAGATTTTGGGTTATTTTGATGCTCACAAAAAAAAGATGCACAAAAATTATGCCATTGCGCAATTTTTGGTTAACTTTGCAAACCGAAAGAAAAAGTATGTTATGGAAACATTTCAATGGTTGAAAGATTTATTCACCACAACTGATTCTGTGGCGCACATCGCGTTGCTCTATGCCATCGTCATCGCCGCCGGCGTATATTTGGGGAAACTCAAGATTGGCGGCATCTCCTTGGGAGTCACCTTCGTGTTGTTCGCCGGCATCGTGGCGGGTCACGTCGGGTTCACAGCCCCGCAGCCCATCCTGACATTCATTCAGGATTTCGGCCTGATCCTTTTCGTCTTCATGATTGGTCTGCAGGTGGGGCCGGGCTTCTTCGAGAGCTTCGGAAAGGCTGGCATCAAGCTGAACGGGTTGGCAACCACCATCGTGTTGCTGAACATTGCCGTCATGTTTGCCTGCTATTTCATCTTCTTCGACACGTCCAACGTCGCCAACCTGCCCATGATGGTCGGCACGCTCTACGGTGCCGTCACCAATACGCCGGGTCTCGGTGCCGCCAACGAAGCCTTGGGCTCCGTGTTCTCCGGCGATGCGCCGCAGATTGCGTCGGCCTACGCCTGCGCCTATCCCCTCGGTGTGCTGGGCATCATCGGTGCCACCATATTGATAAGGTACATCTGTAAGGTGAGCCTGAGCCGGGAAGAGGACGAACTCAACGAGCAGGAGGGCGTGAAGGCCACCCAGAAGCCCCACAAGATGCACTTGGAGGTGACCAACTCCTATCTGGAGGGGAAGACGCTGCTGCAAGTGCACGACTTCCTCAACCGCGACTTTGTCTGCTCGCGCATCCTGCACGAGGGGCACGTCAGCATCCCCAACCGCAACACCGTGTTCCATAAGGGCGACCAACTCTATATCGTATGTACGGAAGCCGATGCCGAGGCCATCATCGCTTTCATCGGTCCCGTCATCAAGGTCAACTGGGAGCAGCAGGACCAGCCCTTCGTGTCGAAGCGCATCCTGGTGACCAACCCCAAGATGAACGGACGGTCGCTGCTGTCCATGCACTTCTCCAGCGTCTATGGAGTCAACGTGACCCGCGTCACGCGCCAGGGCATGGACATCTTCGCGTCGAGCAGCCTGCCCCTGCAGGTCGGCGACCGCATCATGGTGGTCGGCCCGGAGGATGCCGTAGACCGCGTGTCCGGCAAGATGGGCAACTCCATCCGCCGCCTCGACGCTCCGAACATCGCCACCATCTTCGTGGGCATCATCATCGGCATCATCTTCGGTTCCCTGCCTGTGGCCTTCCCCGGAATGCCGGTTCCCATGAAGCTCGGTATTGCCGGCGGTCCGTTGATTATCGCCATCCTCATCGGACGCTACGGCTATAAGATAAAGCTGGTGACCTACACCACGACCTCGGCCAACATGATGTTGCGCGAGATGGGACTGGTGCTCTTCCTGGCCAGTGTGGGCATCAAGGCCGGAGCCAACTTCTTCGAGACGGTCGTGGAGGGTGACGGCCTGCTCTACGTGCTGACCGGTTTCCTCATCACCGTCATTCCGATTCTGATAGTCGGTCTCGTGGCACGCCTCCAGTTCAAGTTCAACTACTTCACCATCGCCGGTATGATTGCCGGTTCCTATACCGACCCGCCAGCCTTGGCCTATGCCAACTCCATCTGTTCGCGCGAAGCCCCTGCGGTGGGCTACTCCACGGTCTATCCGTTGTCCATGTTCCTCCGCATCTTCACGGCGCAGATCATCGTGCTGTTCTTCTGCGGATGACGGCAGGCAAACGAAAGAAGCGAAAGAAACGAAACAAAAACTTACATCAAAATACTTACATTACCAACATGACTAAATCCGGATTTCTGTTAAGCGCGTTGTTGCTGACAGGCACTTCCGCTGTGCACGCCCAGATGGATGCGAGCATCAAGCTGAACGAAGTGATGACCAACAACTGCGCGAGCCTGCAGGACGAATACGGACAACGTGGGGCGTGGGTCGAGATTGAGAACATCTCGCATTCCACCTATAACATCCGCGGGATGTACCTCACCACCGACCGTTCCGTCCTCCAGCGTTCCATGAGTGTGCCCGAGCGCATCAAGCGCATGAGCATCATCCCCAACGGAGAGGTGCGCACCAGCCTGAGCGGACGGCAGCACCTTGTACTCTTCCTCAACAGCCAGCCCCATCTGGGCTCGCTGCATCTCGCCACCCCCGTCGACTCCACGAAGTCGGTGTGGATTGCCCTCTACAACGGCAACGCCACACAACTGGTGGACTCCGTCACCGTCCCGGTGCTGCAGGCCGACCAGTCGTATGCCCGCATCGGCAACAACGGCACGGCCGCCGACTGGGAAGTGAAGTCGGCCGACCGCGTGACTCCCGGCATTTCCAACATCACGACGGTCAGCGAATCGAAGGTGGCCAAGTTCAAGCGCGAAGACCCCTATGGCATCGCCATCACCATCATGGCCATGGGCATCGTGTTCGTCTGTCTGATTCTGCTCTGGCTGGTCTTCGACCTGTTCGGCCTGATCATGAAGCACCTCGAAACGGCCAAGAAGGTGGCCAACAAGCAGCCGCTGAAGCCCATCACCAAGACCGTGGAGACCGCGCTGGAGGTGAGCCGCATCACCGGCAACGTGTTGCAGGACGGCTTGAAGACCAAGGGCATTGACCGCGAAGTCTACATGGCCGTCATCGGCATGGCACTCAGCCAGTATGAAGACGATGTACACGACGTGGAGAGCGGCATCATCACCATCCGCCCCAAACCCACCCACTGGGACGACGGCTATCCGCAGATGACCCAGTTCCACGACCCCGTCGTGCCTGCCGACCCCATTGCTCCACATATTCCGACAACCACTAACAACGTATTATAACCCATGAAAAAATATCAGTATAAAGTACAGGGTGTTGACTTCGACGTAGAAATCCAGGAAGTAGAAGGCAACATCGCGAAGGTCAACGTAAACGGCATTCCGTTTGAAGTAGAACTCCAGCAGCCCATCAACGCGGCCAAGCATCCCACCATCGTCAAGCCCAAGGTGGCTGCTCCCGTAGCACAGGCCGCTCCGGCAGTTCCTGCCGCAGCTCCCGCTGCCGCCCCGACAGGTACGGGCAGTGTCGTCAAGTCTCCGCTGCCCGGCACCATCACCTCCGTCCATGTGAAGGTGGGCGACACGGTGGCCGTCGGCGACACGCTGGTCGTGCTGGAAGCCATGAAGATGCAGAACAATATCGAGTCAGAATTTGCCGGCACCGTCACCGCCGTCAATGTCGTTCCCGGCGATGTGGTGTTGGAAGACGGCGTCCTGCTGTCCATCGGTTAACCCCGTTTCCAACAACGCGATAAACTCTGAAGATTATGGATTTCATACATTTCATAGCTGAAAACCTCAATGAGTTCCTGACCTATACGGGCTTTGCCAATGCCACGGCCGGAAACCTCATCATGATTGCTGTCGGAGCCCTCTTCATCTGGCTTGCCATCAAGAAGGACTTCGAACCCCTGCTGCTCGTCCCCATCGGGCTGGGCATCATTCTGGGCAACATCCCCTTCCGCGCGGATGCCGGTCTGGAAATCGGCCTTTACGAGGACAACTCCGTGCTCAACATCTTCTATCAAGGTGTGCGCCAGGGCTGGTATCCTCCGCTGGTCTTTCTGGGCATCGGTGCCATGACCGACTTTTCGGCACTGCTGGCCAACCCCAAGCTGATGCTGGTCGGTGCAGCCGCCCAGTTCGGCATCTTCGGTGCCTATATCATCGCCCTGCTGCTGGGCTTTGAGCCGAACCAGGCTGCGGGCATTGCCATCATCGGCGGTGCCGACGGCCCCACGGCCATCTTCCTGGCCTCGAAGCTCTCGCCCAACCTGTTGGGAGCCATCGCCGTCTGCGCCTATTCCTACATGGCTCTCGTGCCGCTCATCCAGCCGCCGTTGATGCGCCTGCTCACCACCAAGAAGGAGCGCGTCATCAAGATGAAGCCTGCCCGTCAGGTCAGCCAGACCGAGCGCATCCTGTTCCCCATCGTCGGCCTGCTGCTGACGGCGTTCATCGTGCCCTCGGGCCTGCCCCTGCTCGGTATGCTCTTCTTCGGCAACCTGCTGAAGGAGTCGGGCAAGACCACCCGTCTGGCCAAGACGGCAGGGTCGGCCTTGAACGACATCGTCGTGATGCTGCTCGGCCTCACCGTGGGTTGCTCCACGCAAGCCTCCGAGTTCCTCACCATGAGCACCATCTATATCTTCGCCATCGGTGCCGGAGCCTTCATCATCGCCACCATGAGCGGTGTGGCCTTCGTGAAGTTCATGAACCTGTTCCTGCCCAAGGACCAGAAGATGAATCCGCTGATCGGCAACGCCGGTGTGAGTGCCGTGCCCATGGCTGCGCGCATCTCCAACAACCTCGGTCTGGAGTACGACCGCCACAACTTCCTCCTCATGCACGCCATGGGCCCGAACGTGGCTGGTGTCATCGGTTCGGCTGTGGCCGCCGGTGCCCTGCTGGGCTTCCTGTCGTAAGTGCGGCGGAGCATTTGCCTGAAAACAAAGCGTGTAGGGAACTCCTCCCTGCACGTTTTCTTTACGTCGCACCTACTTTTTTCTCTGCCGAGAGCGTTTTTTCTCTCTGCCGAGCGAGTGAAAATTTTGCCTCCTTGCCCTTCTGCCCGGCTGCAAAGGTACGCACTCTTTTCCGTTTCTGCAATAGTTTGACACCGGGACGTGCGCCATTTGTCACCAGTTTGTTCTAAAGTGGTGG
>CAVJNH010000048.1:0-20906 GCA_963651005.1 Oscillibacter sp. MSJ-31 | reverse complement strand
ATGGACCCGTCGACTGCGATCAATACCTCCATGTAAAAGTGCATGGACCTGTTGACTGCGATCAATACCTCCATGCAGAAGTGCATGGACCCGTCGACTGCGATCAATACCTCCATGTAAAAGTGCATGGACCCGTCGACTGCGATCAATACCTCCATGTAAAAGTGCATGGACCCGTCGACTGCGATCAATGCCTCCATCCAAAACTGGATGGACCCGTTGACTGCGATCAACGGCCATTTCCCGTTTTTAATGGTGAAAAAATCTTGTTTTTCCTTTGTTTTTGAAAAATAACCCATACCTTTGCAGTCGGACAATCCAATGGATGGTATGCAAATGCCGGAAACCGAAGCTGTCTAGCCTCAGCTCACGCCGAGCCTGTTGTGAGGGCCTGTTGTGAGGAAGACCAACTACTCATCAGATAAAAAAATAAGAATGTGGGAAGCAGATTTCTCTATTTGAAAAGCAAGAAAGATTTCGTCCGTGACGTAAGCCGTCGTTTGGACGACTATGTGGACGAAATGTCTCGTAAGGCATCCGAAAATGGCATTTCCTATGGTCAAGAAAAACAATCATGGAAGAACAATGCCAACGAATTAAGTGCCCTTTTGCAAGCAAGCAGCCTACCAGACGATACCATGGTTGGCTTTGAGTATCTTGTGCCTGTTGGCGGTCGTATTGATTGCGTGTTGATGGGGCATGGTACAGACGGCAAGAAGAACATGATACACATAGAATTGAAGCAATGGAGCAACGATAACGTCAGTAGCTACTACGACGGATATTCTGTTGCAGTAAGAGGATATGTGAATGGAGACAAAGTTTGCGCCCATCCCTCTGCCCAAGCTGCAGAATATCAAACGCATCTGGAGAACTATCTGGCAGCACTGGATGATATAGACCTTAAGGGATTTGCTTATTGCTACAACTATGAGACCAACGATGGTACTTCTGTATTGCTGAATGATGCGTTTAGGGACGTATTGAATCTTTGTCCCCTGTACTGCAAAGATACGAAAGATGCCTTTGCGCAGGAACTGACGAACTTGCTGGGTGGCGGAAAAGGTGAAGAGATTGCTATGGCAATCTGTACCAGCGAAGTCCGACCAACGAAAAGATTGCAGGATGCCGCCATTAATATGTTTGATGGTGAAAAAGACTGTCCGGAGTTCTCTCTTCTCGATGCGCAACTGGATGCTTATAATGCCATTCTTGGCGCAATCCGAGACACCGACAAAAAGAATCAAAAGACTGTCGTCATCGTCAAGGGAGGTCCCGGCACAGGTAAAAGTGTCATTGCCATGCGTTTGGTTTCCGGTTTGGCTAAGCTTGGCAACTATCCGAACGTATATTATTCAACCCGTTCCTCGTCTTTAAGAAATGGATATAAGAAAATATTGGAGCACATCAGTTACAGAAGAGGCGAAAAGGCTAACTGCAAAGACCTGATTAAAAACAACATTGACTTCCGACCTGGCATAGAGGCTTTCAGAGGCAAAGAAAGCGTTGTGGATGCGCTTATCGTAGATGAGGCTCACCGCATTAATGAAGCAGCCAACGACCAGTCTGACAAGGATAAGAGGAGGCAGACATATCTGACGCAGATTATGGCCATGCTTTACACAGCACGTGTCAGCGTGTTCTTCATTGATGACAAACAGGGGATTGAGAAAAAGGAAATTGGCAATGCAGAGAATATAAAAAAGGCTGCACATTCCTATTACAGGCGTATCCTCAAAGAAAGTGAGAAATATAGGAAGAAATATGCCAAGATAGACGAAGAAATAGCGAAGAAAAGCCAAAAACTCAAGGAGTTGAACGAGGCTGAAGCAAGTGCAGACAGGATAAATGAAGCCCACAAGGCACTTACAAGTGTCCAAAGGGAGAAAGAGTGTGGTCTCCTTTGGTTGAATGATGTAGCCCCGACCGATTTGAATGTGAATGTCCTTGAATTTGAACTCAAAGACCAATTCAGATGCAACGGGTCAAACAATTATCTCGATTGGATAGACAACGTGTTTGGTCATTGCGAAAAGGATGATACTGCCGAGTTGGACAGCAAGCTCTATGATTTTGAGGTGTTTGACACTCCACAGAAGTTATATCAAAAGATAAGAGAACTGGACGACTATGCAGTCTGGGCAGACAAGTGTAAGGATGAGATGGGTGATAACTTTTCCTACGAAGCACTTAAGGAACGCAAGACGGTGGAGAAGCCCATTTTTAAGCAACGGGCAAGGTTGGTAGCTGGTTATTGCTGGGCTTGGGACGATAAAAAGAAACAAGAAAACGGTGACCTGCTCTACGAGGTACAGGTTCCAGAATGTGATTTTGCCATGCCATGGGAAACCAAGGCAAAACCGATGGGCGATTTTGCCTATAAATATGCCAAGAACGCAGACTGTTGGGCTAGCCAAGACGAGGGTGTAAACCAGATAGGATGCGTCTATTCCATTCAAGGTTGGGAAACGGATTACGTCGGAGTGATTATTGGCCCTGATTTGAAATATGACAAAGAGAATGATTGCCTAAAGTCAGACCCGACCATAAAGACACATAGCGTCTCAAAAGACGAAAGTGTGCACGACAGACTTGTCAAGGACATCTACAGGGTGTTGATGACTCGTGGTATGAAAGGATGCTATGTCTTCGCGTGCGACCCAGAAGTGAGAGACTATCTCCGAAGAAAGATGTATCAGTAATTCTCAGAGTACAAATGTATCTTCCACTCCAGACGGTTCATGCCGTCCATAACTGTCGGGACTTACCTGTTTCTGCAAGCTTTTTCCCTCGCCTTACCCAAGCTCTACCCAAGCCCAAAAGAGCACTTTGGGTATGGCAAGGAGCAGAGTGCTTGCTTTCTGGTTGCTTTCTGATTGCTTTCTAATATAAGTGTTCTCTGCCGAGAGAATTTTTTCTCTCTGCCGAGCGAGTGGAAATTTATTTGTCTCGCTTTGCCTTTGCGGTTCCCATTATTTTTTGTAACTTTGCCCCGAATATTCATACAAGCGGTAAAACATGAAATATCCGATAGGAATACAGAGCTTTGAGCAAATCATCGATGGCGGTTATGCCTACGTCGACAAGACGGATTTGGTCTATGACTTGGTGCATAACGGCAAGATTTACTTCCTGTGCCGCCCCCGGCGGTTCGGAAAGTCGCTGCTCGTCTCCACCCTGAAATGCTATTTCGAGGGACGGAAGGAGCTGTTCAAGGGACTGGCCATAGACCGGTTGGAGCAGGAGTGGAAACAATATCCTGTGTTTCATTTAGATTTCAACGGCATCAATTTCACGGATGCGGGAATTTTGGACAACACTTTGATGTCGTTTGTTGAACGACAGGAAAACATCTATGGGAGAGATGAATTTGCCGTAGGTTTAGGTGGAAGATTTGCTTCTGTCTTAAAGGCAGCTCATGAGAAGACCGGGCTTCGTGCCGTGGTCTTGATCGACGAGTATGACAAGCCCTTGCTGGATGTCTTGGACCAAGACTTGTACATAACGGTCAACGGCCAGAAGAGAAAGTTGGAGGATTGGAACCGAGAAGTGTTGAAAGGTTTTTATTCCGTTTTCAAGGCTGCCGATGAGCATTTGCAGTTTGTGTTGCTGACAGGTGTCACGAAGTTCTCGCAAGTAAGCGTGTTCAGCGGCTTCAACCAGCCCGACGACATCAGCATGGACGAACGTTACGAAGCTCTCTGCGGCATCACGGAGGAGGAGCTTTACTCCGTCTTCGACGAACCCATCAAGGCGATGGCGCAGCGGTACAAGGTATCGGAGGACGAGATGAAGTATAAGCTGAAGCGCAAGTTCGACGGCTACCATTTCAGTCCGAACATGCTCGACATCTACAATCCGTTCAGCATCCTGAACGCCTTGAGCAAGAAAATTCTGTCAGACTATTGGTTTGCAACGGGTACGCCGTCTTATCTGGTTCGCTTGCTGTCCCATTCCAAGGAGAACATGAACGAACTGACTGGCAAGTATTATCCTACGAACAGCTTTGTGGATTACCGGGCAGACGTTGAGACCCCGTTGCCCATGATTTACCAGAGCGGCTATCTCACCATCAAGGACTGGAATATGAATACCAATTCCTACCTTTTGGATTTCCCGAACGACGAGGTAAAGAACGGCTTCCTGACCATGTTGGCCACGAGCTATTTGCAAACGAAAGAGCCTGCGGATGCCTTTATCCTGCAAGTGGTGGAGGCGATGGAAAAGGGCGACTGTGACAGGCTGGAGAAGCTGCTCACTTCCTTCTTCGCCAGCATCCCTTACAGCCAGCGCCGCAAGGACGACGAGCGGGAGAAGGAACGTTATTTCCAATACACCTTCTACCTCATCCTGCGCATGATCAGCTGCTATACGGTCTATGTCGAGAAGGAGCAGAGCGAGGGTCGGGTGGACTGCATCGTGGAGACTCCGAAGCATGTCTATATCTTTGAGTTCAAACGTGACGGTTCGGCACAAGATGCTCTCGACCAAATCAAGCGTATGGGGTATGCGAGGGAATATGCCTCGGACAACAGAACCATCCATCAGATTGGCTGCAACTTCTCCTCGAAGACCGGGACGATTGACGGGTGGGAAGTGCTGGGTTAGCCCTCGTAACCCACAGAGATGGAACTATTGTTGAGCACTTCGGGTATGGCAAGGAGCAGAGTGCTTGCTTTCTGGTTGCTTTCTGATACGATGCTAAACGTGCTCTAAGGGGTGCAAGTTCCGAGTAAGCCCTTGACCCTTCCATGGACTCTTCCTTGCTTCTGTTTTTCGGAAAATTGTGGTTTTTGCTTGGCCATTTCACGGGAAAAGTGTATTTTTGCAGTCGCAAAATCGCAGGAAAGACGAAAAGGAACATGTATCAACGTATGACAAGATGGAAATGGGCGGTTGTCCTCCTATTGCTGGCCGTGACCATGAACACACAACACGCTGTGGCACAGACGACAGACGGGACGGACTCCGTGGCGACTGCCGCAACCGGTGCCTTTGATGCCGACTCGGCCATGGCGACCATTGACGCGGACCTGAACGCGGCGAACCCCGCCACACAGGAGGGCGGTGGACTCCACAAGATGCTGAAACAGAAATTCATCGAGGGCTCGGCCGGCTTCATGTCGCTCGTGGCCCTGACACTTATCGGCGGACTGGCTTTCTGCATCGAGCGCATCCTCTATCTCACCCTCTCCGAGATCAACGCCAAGAAGTTGTTGGCAGACATCGACGAACGGCTGACCGCCCACGACGTGGAAGGGGCGAAGACGCTCTGCCGGGAGACGCGAGGCCCCGTGGCCAGCATCTGCTATCAGGGACTGCTCCACGAGAAGGAGCCGCTCGACCAGATCGACCGACAACTGACCAACTACGGATCCGTGCAGATCAGCAACATGGAGAAGGGCTGCCCCTGGATCAAGTTCTTCATCGCCGCCGCACCGTCGCTGGGATTCCTCGGCACCGTGATCGGCATGGTGATGGCCTTCGACCGCATACAGACCGCCGGCGACATCAGTCCGACCATCGTGGCGGAGGGCATGAAGGTGGCACTCATCACCACCATCTTCGGCATCATCGTGGCCTTGGTGCTCCAGTTCTTCTACAACTATATCCTGTCAAAAATCGAGCATCTGACCTCGCAGATGGAGGAGAGTGCCATCAGCCTGCTGGATGCTTTGTCGAAATACAAGCAGTAAGGGCGTATGGGAAACATGGGCGATTATCTTCTGGCGGAAGTCATGCTGTGGCTCATCTACGCGGCCATGGTACTCGTGGCTGCGGTCACCGTCCTGTCGGTGGTACATTCCCTGCGCACCCACACGGACAGCATGGCCGCAAGCAACCGGGTACCGCGCCGCGCCATCGCCTACGGAGTGGCCGTCGCCACACTGCTGCTGCTTGCCGTGGCGTGTCTCACGGGATCTTCCACTCCCCTCATCGTCAACGGCATCAGTTTCACAGACCGTTTCTGGCTGAAGACCTCCGACGGCATCATCACCGTGTCCCTGATACTGACGGTCGTGGCCGCCTGCTGCGTGGCCTACGGAGTCTCCGGCATCAACCGCCGCATACACCTGAAGAAATAATCCCACCGCCATGTTCATCCGCCGCCGCAAACACGAAGTCCCGCAGCTCAACACCGCGTCGACAGCCGACATCTCGTTCATGCTGCTGGTGTTCTTCCTGATGACCTCGTCGATGAACAGCGACAAGGGACTGCCGCGCCAACTGCCTCCAGCCCACCCCACCTCGTCCGCCACGACCGACATCAACCGCAGCAACGTGCTCCAGATCCGTATCGATGCCGACGACCGACTGTGGATGGACGACCGCGCGACCACGGCCGCCGCACTGCAGCGCGAGGTGGAATCCTTCGTGGCCAGCAGACAGACGGCACGCTACATGATTGCGGTGACCACCGACCGGCGCACCTCCTACAACGCCTATTTCGACACGCAGAACACCATCGTGGCCGCCTTCCGCGCCCTGCGGGACCGGATGGCACAACGACGCTTCGGCATCCGCTTCACCCAGTGCAACGACGAGCAGCGCAAAATCCTCACCGAACGCTACCCCATGCGCATCAGCGAGGCCGTGACCGACGGCAGCATCCAGCCGGGAGCGGCGATGGAGAAAGGAGGCCAGCCATGAGCCGTTTCCGCCGCCGCAAACAGGAAGTGCCCGGACTGAACCTGGCCTCCATGCCCGACCTGATATTCACCGTGCTGTTCTTCTTCATGATTGTCACGCACATGAGACAGGACGACGTGCACGTGCGCTTCACCGTCCCTCAGGGCACGGAACTGGAAAAGACCGCCCACCGCGGCAATGTCGTCCATATCTACATCGGCCATCCCACCGATGGTGCAGAACCGGACGACGGTGCGGAAACACGCATCCAGGTCAACAGCCGCATCGTCACCATCGGCCAACTGGCGAATGCCGTCGCCGAAGAACGCGAACAGATGTCGGCGGACGACCGGCGGAACATGACGGTGAGCATTCTGGCCGACGGACAGACCGACATGGGTCTCATCAGCGACGTGAAACAGGCCCTGCGGCAGGCCGGAGCACTCCACATCAACTATGTGGCCACCAACCGCACCAAGACTTTGCATCAGAGTAACAATCCCATGCAAAAAGTACAAAAACAATGATAAATTGTTGCCGTTGTCGCCGATTTTTCATAACTTTGCACACATCAAAGAAAAGAATGAAGATATGGCTACCCCAAAACTCGACAACCTGGACAAACAAATCTTGAGGATGATAGCGGAAGATGCCCGTGTGCCGTTTCTGGAAGTGGCGCGTGCCTGCGACGTGAGCGGTGCGGCCATCCACCAGCGCATCCAGAAGCTCACCAGCATGGGCGTGCTCCAGGGGTCACAGTTCATCATCAACCCCGAGAAAATCGGCTACGAGACCTGTGCCTATATCGGCCTCAACCTGAAAAACCCCGAGACGTTCGACCACGTGTTGTCCGAACTCCAGAAGATTCCGGAAGTCACCGAGTGCCACTACACCACCGGCAATTTCGATATGTTCATCAAAATCTACGCCAAGAACAACCACCACCTGCTGAACATCATCCACGACAAGCTCCAACCGCTGGGACTGGCCTCGTCGGAGACCCTCATCTCCTTCAACACCGTGTTTGACCGCCAGTTGCCCGTGGCCGACTTCAACGAAGACTAAGGACGGGCACTAAGGCCGGGCATAATCCACGAAAGCATACGCGAAGGCGTGTTTCTCGTCCTGCGGATGCACTTCCTTCTTCACCGCCCTCCAGTCGCTGTAGTCCGGAAAGAAGGTGTCGGCCTGTTGCGGCTCGTCGTCGATTTCCGTCAGGCACAACAGGTCTGCCTTATCCAATGCCTGCCGATAGACACTCGCCCCACCTATTATATATACCTGCTCGTCGGGACTGCAACTGGCCAGTGCCTCCTCCAGGGAAGGAAACACCTCGCAGCCCGGAATCTCCTGCACCGAACGGCTCAGCACCACGTTCCGGCGGTTGGGCAGTGCGCCCTTGGGCAGGCTGAGAAACGTGTTGTGACCCATGATGATGGTATGGCCGGTGGTCAGTGCCTTGAAGCGTTTCAAGTCGTTGGGCAGCCAGTACAGCAACTTGTTCCCGAAGCCGATGGCACGGTTGCGCGCCACGGCAGCAATGATATGCAACGTCATACGCTCACCTCCGCCTTGATGTGTGGATAAGGGTCGTAGCCCTCCAGTTGGAAGTCCTCGAAACGGAAGTCGAAGAGGGACTTCACGTCGGGGTTGAGCCGCATCGTGGGCAGCGGCCGCGGTGTACGGGTGAGCTGCAGCCGGGCCTGCTCCAGATGGTTGAGATAGAGATGGGTGTCGCCCGTGGTATGGATGAAGTCTCCGGCCTTGAGTCCCGTCACCTGTGCCATCATCTGCAGGAGCAGCGCGTAGGAGGCAATGTTGAAGGGCACGCCGAGGAAGGTGTCAGCCGAACGCTGGTAGAGTTGGAGCGAGAGGCGGCCATCGGCCACATAGAACTGGAACATCGTGTGGCAGGGCGGCAGGGCCATCCGGTTCACCTCGGCCACATTCCACGCCGAGACCAGAATCCGGCGGGAATCCGGGTGATGCTTAATCAGGTCGACCGCCTGACTGATTTGGTCTATCACGCCCCCGTCATAGTCCGGCCACGATCGCCACTGGTGTCCGTAGACCGGACCCAGCTCGCCGTTCTCGTCCGCCCATTCGTTCCAAATGCGCACACCGTGCTCCTGCAGATAGTGCACGTTGGTGTCGCCCTTGAGAAACCAGAGCAGTTCGTAGATGATACTCTTCAGATGCAGCTTCTTGGTGGTCAGCAGCGGGAAACCGTCCTCCAGATTGTAGCGCGACTGCGTGCCGAAGATGCTGACGGTACCCGTTCCGGTACGGTCCTCCTTCCGCGTTCCCTCACGCAGGATGCGGTCCAGCAGGTCTAAGTATTGTTTCATATTCGTCAGGTATATGGGTTGTTCTTATTTTCCATTCTTTGGGATAAAGGTTGTTGGCCCGGTTGCCGATGTTCTTGGCCATGCCGAGCAAGTGGCCGTCGAAGCAGATGCCCACCACGCCGCGCGGCACATCGCCACTCAGCGTGATGGCTTCACGACGCAGGTACGCCATGGCCTGCCGATAGTCCACCTCCACCATCGCAACAGCCGGTTCTGCGGCAGGACGGGCAAGGACGTTAAGGCTCTGCATGGCCTTGCGCAGTGACTTTACCGACACGCCCTGCTGCCACTGTCCGCCCTTGCGGAGCACACTGAGGAAGAGTCCCTCGCCCCTGCTGATGCCGGGAATGAAACGGAACACCGGCAGGTGGAAATTCTCACGCAACGAGCCGGTGATGCCCCAGCCGGCCCCGATGTCGACAGGCAACACCGTTGCGTCCAGTTCATCGACCATCCACTGGATGTTCTCCTCGTTCTCCCGGGTGTTGAAGGTGCAGGTGCTGTACACGAAGAGTCCTCCGTCGGCCAGACACGCCCAGGCATCCGCCACGATTTCGCGCTGCAACCGGGCACACTGATCCACGTGCTGTGGACTCCACTCGCGGATGGTGGCCTCGTCCTTGCGGAACATCCCTTCACCCGAACACGGCACGTCGCACAGCACCACATCCGCCGTCAGTTTGGCACGGCGGTAGTCTCTCGGAAAGTTCTGGGTCACGAAATGGTCGGCATAGCCCCACTTGGCCACGTTCTCCGCCAGGATATTGGCACGGTTGCGCAGCGGTTCGTTGGACAGCAGCACACTGCCCTCTGCCAATGCCGTCCGCATCAGCAGCGACTTGCCGCCGGGAGCCGCACAGCAGTCGACCGCCACCACGGGAGCGTCCGGCAACCACTGTTGCAGTACGGTGTCCAGAAACATCGAGGCCGCCTCCTGCACATAGTAGCAACCGGCATGAAGCAACGGGTCGTAAGTGAAATTGGGACGTTGCGGCAGATAATAGGCATGGCGACACCACGGCACACGTTCACCAGCGGCCATAAGCCCTCCGGCCTTCTTCGGATTGAGGCGGATGCTCACAGGCGGCTCTGTTTCAAACGCCTGGAGATAACGTCCGAAGCGTTCCTCGCCCATTGTCCGCCGGGCCATGGCGGTAAATTCTGCAGGTAACGGTGTCATTTGCTTGCAAAATTAAAAAAAATATCGCACCTTTGCAACTAATTACGCCGCTATCACGTCAAACAGACGAAAATAAAACAAAAACAAACAAGACAACACTATGAGAAAGTTACTTTTCACGCTGGCACTCATCGCCACACTCACCGCAGCCATACCCGCCACGGCACAGAAGCACCGCCACACGCCACGCACACAGGAACTGGCAGACACCACGACTTCGAAGACGAAGGCCATCGAAGCCTTCTCGGACACCACGACAGCAGACAGGGATTCCATCACCGTCAGCTACAACGGCAACCTCCTCGGATCCGACTTCTTCTCCGGTCTCGACGACGACAGCATAGGATTCGGCGGCACGTTCGTCATCATCTGCGTGTTCCTCATGTTCGTCCTTGCGCCCGTCTCCATCATCGGCCTCATCCTGTTCTTCATCTACATGAACCGGAAAAACAAGATTCGGATGGCCGAACTGGCGGTGCAACACGGACAGCCCATCCCGGCCAACCTGATGTCCTCCACGGTTCAAGACTGCACGAGCTACGCCCCGGGCATCAGACACTGCTGCCTCGGCATCGGACTGGCCATCTTCCTCGGCCTCATCATGGAGGAGGTGGGATTCGGCATCGGAGCACTCGTATTCTTCATCGGACTGGGCAAACTCCTCAGTGCCCACCTCACCAGAAGCAAGGTACAGCCGACTGAGCCGACGAAACCCACAGATCCGACGGACAACGAAGCCAACGAGCAATGACCTCACTCTCAGACCTTGCACTCGTCACACAGGCCACTGTGTTGGGCAACCGACGGGCATTCGACCTGCTCGTCGTGCGCTACCAGTCGCCTGTGCGGCGGTTTTTCCTGCACCAGACGCTGGGCGACGAACCGCTGAGCGACGACCTGGCGCAGGACACCTTCATCAAGGCCTGGCTCCACCTTGGATCGTTCCGCGCCGTGGCTTCCTTCCAGACGTGGCTGATGCGCATTGCCTACAACGTGTTCTACGACCACGTGCGCAGCAGGAAAACCACAACAGACCTTGCAGACGTGGCAGAACCTGCGGACAACGGACACGGCAAGCCCTCCCTCCAGATGGATCTCTACCGTGCACTCTCCCTGCTCAAGGCAGACGAGCGCATCTGCATCACCCTCCAACTCATTGACGGGTACAAGATTGACCAGATTGCCCAAATCACCCACATGAAGGAGGGCTCCGTCAAATCGAACCTCTTCCGGGGAAAAGAAAAACTGACCCATTATCTGAAACAAAATGGCTATGGATAAAAAAGACGAACAACTGCTGCAACAATTCTTCACGGAAGCCTCCCGACAGACCGTTGCCGACAACGGCTTCAGCGATCGGGTACTGCGTCGGCTGCCGCCACGTGTCAACTGGTTCAGCCGTCTCTGGACGTTGGGCTGCCTTCTTGCAGCCGCCATCGTGCTTCTGGAAAGCGACGCACTGACCGTCGCCGTGGTTAATCTGGAAATCTTTGTCTGCAATCTGCTGGACAAGGGACTCACAGAAATACTGATCACCGTCGGCACGTTGGGCTTCGGTCTTGCCGTGGCCGGAGGCTACGAGCTGTTCACCGGTGTGAAGGAGGAGCTGTAATCCGCCCGTCGGCATCAAACATGCCGTAGGTCGTGTCGGTCACACGGAACTCCGTGCGGCGGTTCAGTTGGTTGCAGACCTCCTGTTCTTCGGGTTTCAGCGTCTTGATGAACTCCTCCGTCAAGACGCTGTTTTCCTTCAGGAAAGGATAGCGTTCCGCCAAACGGCGCGTGACGGTTTTGGGTTGCTCCTTTCCACAGCCGACAGCCGAGAGCCGGTCGCCGCTGATGCCGTGCGCCGTCAGATAGCGCACCACTGCGGCAGCCCGCCGTTGCGACAGCCGCTTGTTGTAATCCGCGTTTCCCTTATAGTCGCAATGCGCCAACAGTTCGATGGCCACGTGGGGATTGGTACGGAGGAGAGCCACCAGCGAATCGAGAGCCTGCGCAGACTCCGGGCGCAGGGTGGCACTGTCGAAATCATAATAGATATGGTCTATCAACACGGGAGCCGTGATACTGGACAGGGGAAACTGCAGGACGTGCTCCTGTGACACGTCCGTCCCGTCCACCCGAAGTTCGGTCTGCAGGTTGAGGTAACCGGGACAGGAAGCCATCAGCACGTAATCCACACCGGGACGGATCTGCTGCGTAAACGACCCGTTGTTCATCACACTGAGCTGGAGGTTGGTGCCGTCGTTCCCCACCATGTAGACCACGGCCTGCGGCAGTTCGTAGCCGTCGCGCTCGTAGACCCATCCCTTCACCGTTTGCGTCACCTCGGGATTCTCGAAACTGTAAATATGGTCCCAGCCGTGTGCATCGCCCCGGTTGGAGGAAAAGAACCCTTTGTTTTTCCCGCCCTCGAAGGTCATGCCGAAGTCATCGCCCGAGGAGTTGAGCGGATAGCCCGGATGCTCGACCGTCCATCCCGACGGCTGCGGATGGGCGATATAGATGTCGAGGCCGCCCATTCCCTCGTGGCCGTCGCTGGAGAAATACAGGTCGCCGTTGGGACGGAAGGTGGGAAACAGTTCGTCGCCGGGCGTGTTGACGGGTGCTCCCAGATTTTCTACGGCCCCCAGTCCGGACGGTGTCAGCCGCACACGCCACAAATCCTTGCCGCCCATTCCTCCCGGCATATCACTGACGAAGTACAGCCACTGGCCGTCGGGGCTGACAGCCGGATGGGCATAGAGCGACAGCGTGTCGCGGGTCAATGGCAGCGTTTGCGGCTTGCTCCACACGGCATCGGCACGGTGCGAGACGGCAATGGTGGCCAGACGCGGATAGTGTTCGTCGCTCTGGCAGACGGTGAGGTACATGGTGCGTCCGTCGGGCGAGAAACAGCAGGCTCCCTCGTCGGCACTGGAGTTGAGTTCGCCGTCGATGGCCTGTGGCCGTTGCCAGCGTCCCTGTTCATCCTTCTGCGCCATGAAGAGGTCGGCATTCTTCGTGCCGGTGATGCCGCTGAGCTCGTCGCCGATGGCCTCATTGCGGGTGGAAGTGATGTAAAGGCGGTCGTAGTCCGTTCCGGCCAACACCGGTGAATAGTCGGCGCGACGGGAGTTGAACAGGGCTTCGCGCTTGACCCGGTAACGCGACCCGGCTTTCTTCCATTCCGGTGCTTTACGGGCCGAAGCCAGTGCCGTCCGTGCCAGCACGTCCGACGGACAGGAGCCGACGACTTCCGTCAGCAGACGCGCAGCCTCCTTGTACTGTCCGGCCTTGAGCAACTGTTGTCCCAAGGCCAAGCGTGCCGTAGAGTCGCCCTGTCCGTAGCGCAAGGCATTGCGGTAGGCCGCAATGGCCCGTGCCGTATGGTTGATGCGCCGCCAGCACTCCGCCTGACGCAAGGCAATCTCACCGCGTTTAGCGCGATCTTTCGGAGCGGTGCGTGTGTAAGCCTTGCGATACTGGTTTGCCGCATCCGAATAGTCGCCTGCGGCAAACAACCGGTCACCCTGCTTGACGGCCCGGTCTGCTCCACAGGCCACCAACAACAAGCCGCCTGCCAGCATCAGAAGGAAACGCGAAAGGCTCTTCATCCTCCATTACGGTTTGAACGGCAGCCGCCACTGGCAGTGCTGATAGTCAGAACATCCGTAGGCCGTCTTGCCCTTGACGATGTGTCCCTTTCCGCAGATCGGACACGGCTGTCCGATGATGCTGTCGTCCGGGGAAAGGGTTTCCGGTTTCTTTTTGGCCTTGGACGGTCGGGCTTTCGGAGCCGTCTCGGCCTTGGGCGACTTCACCTTTTTCAGTTCCGCATCGGAGAGCACGGTCACCCGGCGGTTGCTGGTGTCGTGCATCACCTCATTGACAATGTCCGTCACCTGCTGTTTCAGTTCGTCAATGAACTGCGTGGCATCGTATTTCTGATGTTCAATGTCGCGCAGTTTCTTCTCCCAGATTCCGGTCAGTTCCGGACTTTTCAGGAGTTCCTCCCGGATGAGGTCAATCAGTTCGATGCCTGTCGGCGTGGCAATCAGCCGTTTCCTGTCGCGCTTGATGTAGTGCCGCTTGAACAGTGTCTCGATGATGCCGGCACGGCTGGAAGGGCGTCCGATGCCGTTCTCCTTCATGGCCGCGCGCAGGGTTTCGTCCTCCACGAACTTCCCTGCCGTCTCCATGGCCCTGAGCAGTGAAGCCTCATTGTACCAGTTGGGCGGCGTAGTCCATTTCTCGGTCAGCGTCGGTTGGTGGTCGCCCGACTCCCCCTTGACGAAAGTGGGCAGGGTGCGCTCCTCGTCATCGGCTTTCTTGTCGTCGTCCTCTGCCGTTTCCTTCCTGTTGTCCCTCACCACGCGCCATCCCGGGTCGAGAATCTCCTTGCCCGTGGCCTTGAAATCAATGCCGTCCACCTGTCCCGTCACCGTGGTCGTCGAGAACTTGCAGTCCGGCAGGAACGCCCCGATGAACCGCCTTGCGACGAGGTCAAACACCTTGCGCTCGGCATCGGAGAGGTGTTGTGGCACTACACCGGTGGGAATGATGGCGTGGTGGTCGGTCACCTTGGAAGTGTCGAACACCCGTTTCGACTTCTTCAATGCCTTGCCGCCGATGGGTTTGATGATTTCGGCGTAAGGTGCTTCCCCTGCGAAACGGGTCTGGAAGAGACCGTTGAGTGTGGCTGGACATTTCGGATAGACATCGTCCGGAAGATATTGGGTGTCCACACGCGGATAGGTGGTGTATTTGCGCTCGTAGAGAGCCTGTATGAGGTTGAGGGTCATCTCGGCAGAGAATCCGAACTTGCGGTTGCAGTCCACCTGCAACGAGGTGAGGTCGTAGAGCTGCGGCGGCTGTTCCGCCCCGTTTTTCTTCTGCACGCCCGTCACGGTAAAGGGCTTGCCTTCGATGGTGGAAAAGGCTTTCCGCCCCTCCTCCTCGTTGGTGAACTTCCCCTTGGTGGCCGTGAACGTCGTGTCGCGGTAGACGGTGGCCAGCACCCAATAAGGCTCCGGTTTGAAATTTTCGATTTCTTTCTGTCGGTTGACAATCATGGCAAGGGTCGGGGTCTGCACCCGTCCGACGGAAAGCACCTGATGGTTCTGGCCGTACTTCAGCGTATAGAGGCGCGTGGCGTTCATGCCCAACAGCCAGTCGCCGATGGCCCGTGAAAGCCCTGCCATATAGAGCGGCTGATACTCTTCCTGGTCTTTCAGATTGGCAAACCCTTCGCTGATGGCTTCGTCGGTCATCGACGAAATCCACAACCGGCTGACGGGGCAGGTCGCACCGGCCTTCTGCATGACCCAACGCTGTATCAGTTCTCCCTCCTGTCCGGCATCGCCGCAGTTGACGATGCGGTCGGCCTTCTTCATCAACCGTTCTATCACGGCGAACTGCCGCTTGATGCTGTCCTGCTCTATCAGTTTGATGCCGAACCGCTGCGGAATCATGGGCAGTGACGAGAGCGTCCACGACTTCCACATGGGCGTGTAGTCGTGCGGCTCCTTCAGCGTACAGAGGTGGCCGTAGGTCCACGTCACCTGATAGCCGTTGCCCTCCATATATCCCTCGTGACTTTCGTTGGCTCCGATAATCCGGGCAATGTCGCGGGCCACGCTGGGTTTCTCTGCAATACAGACAATCATAACAGTGCGGACGTGCGGACGCGGCTCAAGGTCTCAGGGGTCATCTGCAAGTAACTGGCGATATAGACCAACGGGGCGCGGAGCACCAGTTGCGGACTCTGCTTCACCAACTTGGCGTAGCGGTCCTGTGCCGTCTCGAAGCGCAGCAGGTCAGCGTGTTTCTGTGCGATGATGAGCGACTCCTCCAGAATCTTTCGGTAGAGCATCTGGATATTGACGTTCTTGATGGCCTCGTGTTCGAGCGAAGCCTTTGGCAGTGCGTAGATGATGGTCGGTTCGAGTGCCACAATCTGCTGTTTGGAAGGCTCTTCGCGGAAAAGGCTCTCGATGGCCATGCAGACGTTGTTCTCGGTGGCCATGTATTCGGTCAGTTCCTTCCCGTTCTTGTAATAGAACTGGCGTATCAATCCCTTGACAATCCAGAAGATGTTTTTGCAGATGTCTCCTTCACGCAGGATGAGTTCGCCCTTCTGGAACTTCATGGGCACCAGTATACTCTCCAGCACATCCAGTTCGTCGTGGGTCATCGTGCTGTACCTGCGGGCCAGTTCGCGAGCCACGTCGCGCGGGGTCAGTCCAATGTTGGTCATAGTCTTTGTCTTTGGGGTTATTTGGTTTTAGTCATTCGTTCGCGTTTGTCAGTCCAGCTTCAGCACGGCGAGGAAGGCCTTCTGCGGCACCTCCACGTTGCCTATCTGCTTCATGCGTTTCTTTCCTTTCTTCTGTTTCTCCAACAGTTTGCGTTTGCGGCTCACGTCGCCTCCGTAGCATTTCGCCGTCACGTCCTTACGCACGCACTTGATGGTTTCCCGAGCCACAATCTTCGCACCGATGGCGGCCTGGATGGCGATGTCGAACTGCTGCCGCGGAATGAGTTCCTTGAGCTTCTCGCACATGCGCCGCCCGAAGGTCACGGCATTGTCCTGATGGGTCAAGGTGGAGAGGGCGTCGACCGGTTCGCCGTTGAGCAGGATGTCGAGCTTGGCCAATTTGGAAGGACGGAAGCAGTCCACATGATAGTCGAACGAGGCGTAGCCTTTGGAGATGGACTTCAACTTGTCGTAGAAGTCGATGACGATTTCTCCCAACGGCAGCATGAAATGCAGCTCGACGCGGTTTCCGCTGACATACTGCTGGTCTATCAGTTCTCCGCGCTTGTCGAGGCAGAGGGTCATGATGGGGCCGATATAGTCCGCCGCCGTGATGATGGAAGCCCGGATGTAGGGCTCCTCGATGTGGTCGATGAGTGTGGGTTCGGGCAGTCCCGACGGGTTGTGCACCTCCTTCACCCCACCCTGCTTGTCGTAGCACATATAGGTGACGTTGGGCACAGTGGTGATGACATCCATATTGAACTCGCGGTCGAGACGTTCCTGCACGATTTCCATGTGGAGCAGACCGAGGAAGCCGCACCGGAAGCCGAAGCCGAGGGCTACCGAGGTCTCGGGCATGAAGGTGAGCGACGCATCGTTGAGTTGCAGTTTCTCCAGCGACGCACGCAGGTTCTCGTAGTCCGTGGGGTCGATGGGATAGACTCCGGCGAAGACCATGGGCTTCACCTCCTGGAATCCGTCGATGGCCTTGTCGCACGGACGCGCCACGTGGGTGATGGTGTCGCCCACTTTGACCTCCTTGGAGTCCTTGATGCCGCTGATGATGTATCCCACGTCGCCGGTGCGCAGCTCCGCACGCGGAATCATGTCCATCTTGAGCACGCCCACCTCGTCGGCCTCATATTCCATGCCGGTGTTGAAGAACTTCACCTTGTCTCCCCGGCGGATGACTCCGTTCTCTATCTTGAAATAGGCGATAATGCCGCGGAAGGAGTTGAACACCGAGTCGAAAATCAAGGCCTGCAACGGCGCGTCGGCATCGCCCTTGGGATGGGGGATGCGCTCCACCACGGCATCGAGAATCTGCTGGACTCCCTCGCCGGTCTTTCCGCTGGCCCGGATGATTTCGTCGGGCTGGCAACCGATGAGGTCCACGATTTCGTCCTCCACCTCGTCGGGCATGGCGGAAGGCATATCGATCTTGTTGATGACGGGAATGATCTCCAGATTATGGTCAATGGCCATGTAGAGGTTGGAGATGGTCTGCGCCTGCACGCCCTGGGTGGCATCCACCACCAACAAGGCCCCCTCGCAGGCTGCTATGGAGCGCGACACTTCGTAGGAGAAATCAACGTGTCCCGGAGTGTCAATCAGGTTCAGCACGTACTGTTCGCCGCCGTAGGTGTATTCCATCTGGATGGCGTGGCTCTTGATGGTGATGCCGCGTTCCCGTTCCAAATCCATGTCGTCGAGCATCTGTCCTTCCGTCACCTGAATGGTTTTGGTGTATTCAAGCATCCGGTCGGCCAACGTCGACTTGCCGTGGTCAATATGTGCAATGATACAGAAGTTTCTTATATGTTTCATCGTTTCGCTTTCATCCAAATCTCTGCAAAGATACAAAAAAATTAGAGTTTCTCTGTGATTGTCGGTCTTTTTTTATGATAATTTCGTACTTTTGCAGGCAAATCGCAAATTTATCGGAAAGATATGGAAACAGGACGGACTGACCGCACGACGAAGCACACCGGGAATCCGGGCGAGCTGATCCGCTTCGGCGTGGTGGGCGCGACGGCCACCGGCATCCAGTACGGCATCTACTGGCTGCTGTTGGGACACCTCGACGCGACGGTGGCCAATACGGTCGGCTATCTGGTCAGTTTCGCCTATAATTTCCTGATGACCACGCGGTTCACCTTCCGGGTAAGCCCCGACCGGAAGAAGGCCGCCGGCTTTGCCTTGAGCCACTTGGTCAACTGGCTGCTGCAAAGTCTCTGCCTCAACGTGTTCCTGTGGATCGGCGTTCCCCGGGAGTGGGCTCCCCTGCCCATGTTTGCCGTCTGCGTACCTGTCAATTTCCTGTTGGTGCGCTTCTTCGTCAAGCGGTAGGGAAAGAAAGTCAAGCAGTAGAGACAGAGGGTCAAGCGACAGGGACAGAGAAAGGCCGGCAAACCTTTCGGATCTGCCGGCCTCTTCCTTATGGGGTTCGTCTTGGATTATGCCAATGTAATCTTGTCCTCTGCCGAAACGAGCTTGCCCTCCTTGAAGAGCCATCCCAGACCGAGGAAGGTTTCCTCTGCACTGATCTTGGCTGCCTTGGCGATTTCCTCCACGGACAAGGCCTTTCCTGCGGCTGCAAGAGCCTGATACACGTCACCGGCCTTGAAACCGATGTTCTCTGCGTTGACTGCAACTCCGGCAACCTTCTTGGTTGCGGCTTTCTTTGCCACTGTTTTCTTAGGCTCGGCAGCTTTTGCAGTTGCGACAGCCTTCTTTGTTGTCTTCTTTTCTACCATTTTTCTGTTACAAATAATACGCTATTGACTTCGTTTATTCAATTCTGGTGCAAAGTTAGACTTTTTCCGCAGCACACACATACGCAACGGCAACTTTTTGTGTTTTACTGCGTTATTCTTGATGCACGTCAATGGAAAGGTGCAGTTCTTCCAGTTGCTTCGCATCCAGTTCGCCCGGTGCATCCAACATGACATCGCGCCCGCTGTTGTTCTTCGGGAAGGCGATGCAGTCGCGGATGGAGTCCAGCCCGGCCATGATGCTCACGAAGCGGTCGAGACCGAAGGCCAGACCGGCGTGGGGCGGCGCACCGTACTTGAAGGCGTTGATGAGGAAACCGAACTGCGCCATGGCTTTCTCGGGCGTGAAGCCGAGAATACCGAACATCTTCTCCTGGAGCTTGCCGTCGTGGATACGGAGCGACCCTCCGCCCACCTCAATGCCGTTGCACACGAAGTCGTAGGCCACGGCGCGGACGCGCTCGGGGTGTTCGTCCAGCAGGGGAATGTCGTCGGGATTGGGCAGTGTGAAGGGGTGATGGGTGGCCATGAGGCGCTGTTCCTCGTCGCTCCATTCGAAGAGGGGGAAGTCGACAATCCACAGGCACTCGAAGCGGTCTTTGTCGCGCAGCCCGAGACGGTCGCCCATCTCCAGACGCAGAGTGCAGAGCTGGATGCGGGTCTTGTTGGCATTGTCGCCGCTGAGGATGAGGACGAGGTCGCCGTCCTTCGCCCCGGTCTTTTCTTTCAGCCGTGCCCACACCTCGGGCGTATAGAACTTGTCAATGCTGCTCTTGACGGTGCCGTCGGCGTTGTATTTCACGTAGACCAGCCCCTTGGCTCCCACCTGCGGACGCTTGACGAAGTCCGTCAACTGGTCCAGTTGCTTGCGGGTGTAGTCGGCACAGCCGGGAACGACGATGCCGCCGATGTATTCCGCCTCGTTGAACACGGGGAACGTACCCGTACCCTTCAGCACGTCCATCATCTCGACAAACTCCATGCCGAAGCGCAGGTCGGGTTTGTCGGACCCGAAGCGGCGCATGGCCTCGTGCCACGTCATGCGCTGCATCGGAGGAATCTCCACACCGCGGATTTCCTTGAAGAGGTGGCGGGCCAGATCTTCGAACACCTGCAACACGTCCTCCTGGTCCACGAACGACAT
Source organism: Oscillibacter sp. MSJ-31 (assembly GCA_963651005.1). GTDB lineage: Bacteria > Bacteroidota > Bacteroidia > Bacteroidales > Bacteroidaceae > Prevotella. Next base: position 586 of record CAVJNH010000048.1, on the reverse strand, counting down.
CTCGCAGTCGATCTGGGTAAACTCGGGCTGGCGGTCGGCACGCAGGTCTTCGTCGCGGAAACACTTGGCAATCTGGAAATAGCGGTCGAATCCGCTGACCATCAACAGTTGCTTCAGGGTTTGCGGACTTTGCGGCAGGGCGTAGAACTGTCCGGGATTCATCCGGCTGGGCACGACGAAATCGCGTGCGCCCTCGGGCGTGCTGCCGATGAGTATCGGCGTTTCCACCTCTATGAAGTCCCTGTTGTCAAGGAAGTTGCGTATCAGAATCGTCATGCGGTGACGCAGTTCGAGGTTTTTCCTCACGGCGGTGCGTCGCAAGTCCAGATAGCGGTATTTCATGCGGATGTCGTCGCCGCCGTCGGTGTTGTCCTCAATGGTGAACGGCGGAGTGACGCTCTCGCTCAGCACGTTGAGCTGCTGGGCCAGTATCTCGATGTCGCCCGTCGGCATCTTCGGGTTCTTCGACTGCCGTTCGCTGACGGTTCCCGTCACTTGGATGCACCACTCGCGTCCCATGCGGTTGGCCTGTCCGCAGAGGTCGGCATCAGCCGATTCGTCGAATACCAATTGTGTGATTCCATAG
>CAVJNH010000047.1:0-20919 GCA_963651005.1 Oscillibacter sp. MSJ-31 | reverse complement strand
AACTCTCCGTTCCCACCATGGTGCAGCACGCCCCGAAGACAACAATTCTCAATAGCAATAACCATTAAAATCAAATCATCATGACAAGAAATCAATTGGCAAAAGAAGTCTCCGTATCCGAGAAACTCCTCCTCTCCACAACAATCCAAGCCATTGAAGGCACCGTCCGTGTTATCAAAGAAACGCTCGCCAAGGGTGAGCCGGTATTCCTCCGCGGCTTCGGCACGTTCCAACCCATCGATGTGCCGGAACGTCATGCACACAACTTCACAACGGGCAAACTCTGTGTCATCCCTCCCCACAAGTCTGTAAAGTTCCGCGTGAGCAAGGACTTGGTACTGTCTCTCAATGCCGAAACAGGAAAGGAGGCTAACGTATGATGCTCTACGAATGTGGTGTCCGCTACGAGCGGACGATGGACAACGGACTGGCAAAGAAAGTCACCGAACTCTACCTCGTCGATGCCTGCACCTTTGCCGAGGCCGAGGCACGCGTCTCCAAGGAGATGCAAACCAGCGACTTCGACGTGGTCACCATCAAGCGCACCAACTACACCGAGATTGTCGAGGGCGCGTCCACTGCCGACAAGTGGTTCAAGGCAAAGCTCAACTTCGTCACCCTAGACGAGAAAACCGCCAAGGGGAAGAAACAGTCGGTTCACTTCATCGTCCGTGCCTCCGATATCAACGACGCCCACAACCGAGTGGTCGAACACATGAAAGGTTCCGTCATGGACTACGAGATAGCCACGCTCGACGAAACGAAGATAATGGACTTGTTCCGCTACACCCCAAGCTACAATGGCTAAGTTCTCATCATCCGCTTCCCGAGGCCGGAACAAGTACGGCAACAAGCGTGTCGGTACCCATGCTTCCAAGAAGGAGCACTACCGCGCTGCACAGCTCCGCATGATGGAGCGTGCCGCACTCGTTTCCGACCTTCGGGAGCAGGTGTCCTACGAGTTGATACCTGCGCAATACCACTACGACGCAAACGGAAAACGCACCCTCCTCGAACGACCCTGCCGCTACATTGCCGACTTCGTCTACACCGACAATTCAACCGGGCAGACCGTCGTAGAGGACACAAAAGGCGTTCGCACAAAAGAGTATATCATCAAGCGGAAACTCATGCTCCAAGTTCATGGCATCCGCATTAAAGAGGTTTGATCATTATGGAACGAGACAGTTTCGTTTTCTACCGCAGTTTCTTCGAGGCCATCAGTCTCATGCCGCAAGAGATACAGGCCGAAGTCTACCCTGCACTCGTGGAGTATGCGCTCAACGGCAAATATCCCAAACAACTATCCGACATCGCAAGGGGCGTGTTCATTCTCGTCAAGCCAAACATCGATGCAAGCGTCACACGCTACGAAAACGGCAAAAAGTTCGGCAAGTTAGGCGGTCGCCCCACAACGAAGAAAGAAAAGCCTGCCAAATCTTCCAAGGTTAAGGCCGAAGCCCCTGCCACTTCACCTTCATCCGACTACACGTTCACGCTCCAGCAGGAGGTTGAACAGATGAAAGCCGACCGCACATGGAACGAACCAGTATGTATGCACTTCCATCTCACCGCCGAAGAACTCGCCAAACGCCTCGACACGTTTCTCGGTCACTGCAAATGCGAGAACGACGGCAAGGCGCACAGCAACCTCAACGATGCCAAACGCCACTTCTGCTCGTGGATGCGCAAGGCATACACGCCAGCCGAGAACGAGCAGGCCAACGACGCAGAACTCCCGCCGCTCTCCTACGAGTTCAACGGAGGCTTCGGCGGACAGGACGTGTAATCTTTATGAACCATGAACAGCAAACCGTATCCACAAGCACTCGCCACCGAGCTGGCCAAGCATGGCAAACGCCCCACCGGCAATGCCGAATGGGATGCCTGCATCTTGCAGGCGTGCCGTAACGAGCGCAAGAGCGCACCCACATGGCTCTCGCTCCACGAGGCTGCCCTGCGGTTCCGCGATGAGGCCGAGAAGGAACGGCGGATAGCCTACAACCTCGCCGACCCCGACGTCTACAAAGCCCACAGCGCATTCGTCATCCACATTGCCAATGCCGTGGTGCTCGCTCCGCAAAGGCGTAGGTTCGTCGTCGACGACAACAACCGCGACGTCCTCCGATTCCTGCTCTACTACTTCAACAACTGCCCCCTCGCCGAGGACGTCTTCCCCGGCCGTGGCTACAAGTTGCACAAAAGCCTCCTCATACAGGGTGGGGTAGGTGCCGGCAAAACGCTCCTCATGCAAATCTTCAGCGAGTACCTGCGCCGCACAAACAACCCTCGCTTCTTTTGGAACCTATCCGTCACGCAGATGGTCAACTACTACACCATCCACAACAACCTCGACCGCTTCACCTACTACGAGGAGGAGAGCCGCGGCTTCAAGTGCAACCCACAGAATGTGTGCCTCAACGACATCGGCATACAGGACCGCACCTTCTTCGGCATGGATACCGGGCTGCTCACCGACGAGTTCCTCCACGCCCGCAACGAGATATGGACGCAATACGGCAAGTTCGCACACCTCACAACCAACCTCGACAACAAAGAACTCGAAAAGCGGTTCAAACGCAACGACGGCTTCGGCCGCCTCGTCGACCGCTTCAAAACCTACAACGTAATCCCACTGACCGGCAAAAGCCGGCGATAACCAGACAAACAAGCACAATATGAAACTTCGACAAGCAGAAAAAATCCTCAAGCGCATCAGCATCTGCGCACGCGACAACAACTACTACGGCACACCGCTCCCCCGCAATTGGCGACGCTATATGTGTCTTTGGCACAAGGCCAACGCCGTCTACAACCACCACGCCGTGCCCTTCGGACGAGAGGCCAACCGATGGGCAAATGCCCACATGGCCAAAATGTGCAAGGCCGCAAAACTCCATGAACAACAATACCAAGAATACGCAAACTCATGAACGCACGCATCACAAAGAAACTCATCACCACGCCGTGGAACAAACTCTCGCCCGGATGGTGCAAGGCCATCAAGCACGGCGACGAACGTATTTACAGCGCATTGCGAAAGTGGAACAAACGAAACAAACTGTCATGACAATCTCTTCCAATCAATCTGAAAGCAACGATTTGGCACAGTGCCTCGGCAATGCCGCTGCGCTGGTCAAGACACACGTCGGCGTGGGCAACAACGCAGCATGGATGGCGTGCCTCGATGCCTTCGACCACATCCGCCGGCACCCTGCCTACCGCCACAAGGTCAAGGCCACATACAAGCAGGCGTTCGAGGAACTGAAAGCCTACGAGCGACGCCTCGTCTATGCCACCTCCAACCGCTTCTTTCACCTCGACGATATGTCGCCCGAAACACGAAAGGTCTACGGCAACATCACCGACCAGGAATACTACGACTTCTGGGCAGCATTCGGCTATGCGGCATATGCCGACACAATGCCGCTCTACACCAGCCTCGTCAACAAGTTCCGCCTCGCTTACGCCAACAACAACGTGCCTCATCCCGACATCCTCGCATGGAGCACCGCGGCAGGGTATTGTCTCGACATCGCAGTTGACATCTACAATACGGCCATACACAGCTGCGCCGAAAACTGGAAACACCTCGGACTTCCTGCCAAAGCGTGGGAAAAGCTTTTCGCCTCCTTCAATATCTCCAAGGTTGCCAAAACGTGGGAAAAGGCGCACTTCCTGCTCGTCGGCAATGTGAAAATCTACGTCGACGAAATGTTGGGCCGCAACATCGAGCTTGCCCGCAAACAACTCATGGAGAAGTGGCTCGACGAAGACACGCTCTTCGGGGCGCGCCTCAAAACCAGCGAGGACTACGCCGAAGTATTCCGAACCAAAGGCGAACTCAAAAAGGTACAGCGCGACTTCGCCGAACTGAGAAACGAAATGAAACGAATAAAAGATGAAGAATTCAGAACGCACCTCAATACTCGGAAGCCTTAACGAGGCTACCATAAATTACCGCGGCATCTGCTCTGAAAAGAGTCTGCAGCTCCTCAACATCATTGCAGACATCGCCGACCAATGCATTCCGAAGGCGGTAAGAAGAGCGGCAACGACACGCTTCTTGGAAATACTCTGCCGTGACTACGACATCCGCCCGAACGATTACGACATAAAAGAAACCACCGTCTACATAGACTTGGTAAAACTCGCAAAGTATCTCAACACCACTACAACCCAAGTCAAAGACTGGCTAAGTGAATGCTGCAAGGTAGAGCGCGCAGTCTATAAGCATACATACACTACAATCACGCCGATGATACTCTGTACGGACATACTGACAAACAAGGATGGCACACGATGCACCGCGCGGATAATCATATCCGCCCTCCTGCTGCTCCTCTACAGATGTAAGAACAGCAGCTACGCCCTTGATTTCCTTGCTTACCCGATTACAGATAACGAATAAAACCCCAAAAACCGATGAACATCAGATTAAAGAAACTCCACAACAACGCAGTAATCCCCACCAAGGCTCACGCAAGCGACGCAGGCTTTGACCTCACCGCTACAAGCCGCACCATCGACGAGCAAGGCAACATCGTCTATGGTACAGGGCTGGCATTCGAAATCCCCGAAGGCTATGCCGGCTTCATATTTCCTCGCTCCTCCATCAGTAAGAAAGACCTTGCCCTGACAAACGCCGTGGGCATAGTGGACTGTCATTACAGGGGCGAGGTAATGGCTAAGTTCAAGATTGCCGTTCGAGCATGGGCTTCTAATAGGCGAAACGCTGACATACAATTCCGCCCAGACTATGGCAATCCTAAGTACGAGGTCTATGAGGTAGGCGAGCGAATAGCTCAACTCGTCATTCTGCCTTACCCCGAAGTATCCTTTGAGCAGTCCGACGAACTCTCCGCTACAGACCGTGGCACAGGAGGCTACGGCTCCACAGGAAAATAAATCATCACCCAACTCCAAAACATAAAACCCTAACCGTGTCCTTCCGCCATATCTTTGTATTATGATAAAACTATTGGAACGTACACGTCGCCCAGACATCACCTTTTGCCGTAATGGTCGCATCTCCATTACGGCAAGGGTCGTGCGTCTCCTCTCGCTCAAGCCGGGCGACAGCATCAACATAGCCTTCCACCTCGGCGAGTGCTATCTGATGGCTTTGCGAAACGAGAATGCCCTCGGTCGCCACGTCGCCCAGTGCTACCCCACCAAGAAAGGCTCGCGCAACTACTGCGCCAACTCCGTGACGCTCTGCCGCCTCATGCTCGACAATTGCCAGATACACGCTCAGCGCGCATCATTCATGGTGGGCAAGGAGGAACAGTGGGGCAGCGAGGTGTATCTCCCCATCATCTACAAAATGCCGTTATGAACCAAGAAATCAAATACAGTGGCTTCTCCGCCGTGCCGTCCGACTACGAGTGCCAAGACGGTTCTCTCGCCGTGTCCATCAACCTCCTGCCCGAAGACGGTGCGTTGCAGCCCGTACTCGCTCCCTCGCAAGAGTTGCAGCTCGAAGACGGCGAGCAAGTGCTTTATATCCACAAAACTTCGGCATTCACACACTACATCCTCCTCAAATTGGAGGAGGAAACATACATCTATCAACTCTGGTACTACGATGTGGCGACAAAGAAGCGCACGAAAATATCGGATGAGGACGAGCATATAAGCGACATCAATTCCATAGGCAATACGCTTATCGTTCTCTATCCTACGTATCCGCTGTATTTCCTTTGGAGCGAAGGCAACTATAAACGGCTTGGCTCTCACCTTCCCGAAATCAATCTCTCATTCGGTCTGCAAGGCCATCCGCGTCTGTTCTCGAAAACAGACTCCAGCAAGTCCACGTTCACCATCACGTTCGACAAAATGTCCATCAACACCATGATGAGCGAGTTCCCCGATACGCAGAAGACGCAGATAACAAGTCAAATAATGGCAAAGGTCAACAAGTTCCTCGCGGAGCAGTCCGTCAACAAAGGCCGTTTCTCTCTTCCGTTCTTCGTTCGCTATGCCTTGCGCCTCTTCGATGGCTCGCTCGTTATGCACTCCGCACCCATCCTGATGAACCCGTGTACGACCAACAACCCTGTCGTGTACTGGACGGAAGCATACAACAAAGACTCTGCCACGAGCGTGAACAATGCGGTGTGCGACATGATGCTCATGGCCTGCGACTTGGACTATGCATACGACAACGTCACGTCCGACGATTTCTCACAGTGGACGGACATCATCAAGAGCGTTGACGTCTTCATCTCCAAGCCTATCTACCCCTACGACCAAAATGGAGAGATCGTATCCTGCCGCGAAAAGGACGACTTCCAATCGGTCTTCATTGGGAGGTTATACAAGAGTGGTTTGAGTGGCAGCATACAAGAGGACCAGGTTGTTTCTCCTGTTAACGGTTCCGATTTGCTTGACACCTGTTATTCGCAGTGGCTCTATGACAACATCTATGCAATGTATTTCACAACAGACAGAGGAATACCATGGTCTGTTTTCCGCTTGCCGGAATATACATCTACCAAGAACTCAGAGAACCTCCGCAATTGCAGCAACTTCTATCTGCTCTATTCTATCGAATTGTCCGAGCTGAGCAAGGAACGCAAGGTTATTCCCATTGAGGACGAATATATGCAGTCCTTGGTGACGCGTGAGGCAATGACCGACGACTACCTCACACACGACACCATCGTACCGAAATACACCTTCGGCTACAACAACCGAATGAACTTCGGCAATGCCAAACGTCAATTGTTCAAGGGCTTCCCCATGTCTTCCATGCTGGCCTACTGCAACACGCGTATGAACTTCGTTGTGAATGGTACAACCATACAGTTGTCACGGCCTACCAGCAATTTAGGGCAGTATCTCACAGACAATTATTCCATCAAGGTCTATATCAAAGAAAACGGAGAAGAGTACTCCGTTGTCATCGGAGGAAGCTACGACAAAATCCTGTCCAACTTTCTCGCCGACAACTCCACCTCTGGCAAAGGGGACTCTTGGGGTTGTTACTTCTACTACCCGAATGCCAATGCCTACAAAATGACCATCATCCCCAATGGCATTGGGGCAGGGCAACAGATGGGACAGTCTTACGACATCACCTTGAAGACGCACGATTTTCTCAACGGGGCATACGCTTTGCTGGACTACAACCTCATACGTAAGACTTCCGGAACATACAGTGGCATAAAGGATGACTATACAGAGTTCGTCGATGTCCCCAACAAAATCTACACCTCCGAGGTCAACAACCCTTTCTATTTCCCGCTCCTCGGTATCAACACCGTAGGCACAGGCGAGATTAAGGGTATCTGCTCCGCCGCCAAGGCCCTCTCCCAAGGACAGTTCGGACAGTTCCCTCTCTACGCCTTCACCACCGAGGGCGTGTGGGCGTTGGAGGTATCGTCCACCGGCACCTACTCCGCACGCCAACCCATCACGCGCGACGTCTGCATCAATTCCGAGGGCATCACGCAGCTCGACAGTGCCGTGCTTTTCCCCACCGACCGCGGCATCATGCTCATCAGCGGTTCGCAGACAACGTGCATCTCCGAGGCCATCAACTCCGAATATCCCTTCGACGCTACGCAGCTTCCGGGCTTCACCCAGTTGCACGACTTGCTAGGCCATAACCCAACCACCGACAAGTGTTTGCCCACGCTGCCCTTCACGGAGTTCCTCAAAAAGTGTCAGATGATTTACGACTATGTGCACCAGCGCGTCATTGTCTATGCGCCATCCATCACATACGCCTATGTCTATTCATTGAAGACGCAGCAGTGGGGCATGATATTCTCAAACATTGCCTCGCATCTCAACTCCTATCCCGATGCACTTGCCGTGGACAACAGCAATGCCGTCCTCAGCTTCTCCGTACCTACGGCCGACTCGGTCAAGTGTCTCTACACCACGCGTCCGCTCAAGCTCGCCGATGCCAATGCACTCAAAACCATCGACTGCATCATCCAGCGTGGCTTCTTCCGCAAAGGCCATGTAGCAACGGCTCTCTACGGCTCGCGCGATTTGTTCCATTGGCATTTGGTGTGGTCAAGTAAAGACCACTACCTCCGCGGCTTCCGCGGTTCGCCTTATAAGTATTTCCGTATTGCTGGTGTGGCTACCCTAAATGCCGACGAGAACATCTACGGCGCGTCCGTGCAGTTCTCGCCGCGACAGGCCAACCAGCCAAGATAAAGATATTGTTAGGTCATAGTTTTAAGGTTAAATTGTTTGTTATGAAAAGAGCCGGGATGCGTGATGCACCTCGGCTCTTGCTTTTTTAGTCCAAGAAGTGTTGTCTTATTCTCGAGCGTTCCATCCGCGAGTGTATGGCCACTCGTATCTCGCTCTCGGCTTCAGCGGCTTTGGCAAGCCAGGTCTCCGCTTTCTGCGGATTGGTGATACTCAGCCAGTCGGCAACGCCGCGGCACACAAGGTATTCGTGTATAATCCGTTCCACCAGCGTGAGGGTGGTCTGCGACATCGTCGTCGGCACATTCATCACGATAACATACTGTTGCCTTTCTTTCAGCGTGTCGTTCAGCTCCTTGTTGTCTATCTCGCGTTTTGCCCACGGATAGAGCATCTCGCGGCACATCGACACGCCCAAGTCCAGCACCCTCGTCATGCGGTCCACGTTGCCTTCTTCGCCCACGTCGGCAACCATGTGCTTGGCGTGTTCCGTGTCGGGTGTCATCACGTGGCTCTCCACATAGGCGTAGTTCTTGATGTCGTAGAGCAGTTGCTCACGCAGAAACGTAAGCTTTACTTTCAGCGTGCTGCCCTCTTTTTCCACACAACAACTCATAGGCTCCTACGCATTATTCCGTGGGACGTTTCGGACGGCTGCGCTTGCTCACGGCCTGCTGTATGCTCAGAAGGCTCTTCTGCGCCAATGCCACATACTGCTCTGCGTCTGCCTTGTTGGTCACCATGTACCATTCGGCAATGGCCGTGTTCTTCAAGTAGTCGTGGATGGCTTCGCCTACGCCGGTCGTCGCAGCCTCGTTGAAGTTGCTCGGCATCTGGAGTTCCAGCGACAAGTCTTCGCTGCCGTCGTAGTGGCTGTTGTCGGTCTCCGTGCCGTCCTCGTCAAGGTATTCGGCAAGTTCGGTCTTCACCTCGGCAAAGCCTTTCTTGATAGAGCGGAGTATCTTCTCGCGGTTCTCCTCGTCTTCCGAGGCAAACATACTCGCCACTTCCTTGTGGTTCTCCTTGTTCTGGATTGTCCGACCTCGCAAAAAGGTCTCGTTCATGATGTCGTACAGCAGCCAGTCTATCTTGATGGTTGCCGTAACCGTTTTCTTAGCACCTAATGTTTCTGCCATGATTGGTTCTTTTTTTATTCGTTAGTCACTTGGCCGTGACGGCTTCTTCCTGCTGTAAAGCAGTCGTTCCGCTCCGTCCATCATTTCACTCGCTTGGTTGAAATAGTCGGTGGCCTCGCCCTTGTTGGCCAACTTGAACCACTGACCGATGATTGATGTGATAAAGAAATTGCGCAGGGCTGACTGCACGTTGTCGGTCAACGCCTTGTCAAACGACTTGCTTACCTCAAGCACCGCAACATAGGCGGTCTTCAATTCTTTCTTCACTCCGTTGGTTACAATCTTGACTGTCGTGCTTCCCGACACAACCATCTCTTTCAGCCGCTCGTTGGTGGCAAGCACGGCCTCTTCCCAAAATCTCCCAAGGTCGCTCAACTCGTTGTCTGTGGCGAGGATGCGGTCGCGCGCTTTCTCGTCGCCGTCTATCAGCTTCGCTCCTGTGTAGTCCGTGGCTTTCGCCACTTCTTCATACACGTCGGCCTTGTATATGGTTATGGTTATCGTTTCCATCAGAATGAGATTAGTGAATACGTTAGTCCTATGCCCACATACGGCTGCAATCCTTTCGTCGTCAGGCCGTAGCCTGCCGTCACACCAATGTGCCAATGCTTGGGAGGCTGCTTTTCCTTGACGGTTACCACCTCATGCAGGGGATAAACGAAGATGCTGTCCAGCCGTGCCTGCACGCCGCTCACGTAGGCCTTGTAGTTCGTGCTCTCATACACGCTCTGCACAACGGGCAACTCCACGCTCACGCTGTCGCGTATATTTTCGAGCAGATTTTGCGCATAATTTCCAGCTGAATTTGTGTCGGCTCTCACGGGGGGCTGCATCTTGATGCAGTCTGCCGGCACGAACACCTCGGCAGTTCCGACTGGCTGCGTGCTGGTATAGGTGGGGGCTGTCGGCACGTCTTTGACGGTGTCGCGCTTTATGATGGTGTCGGTCTGTACAAGGATGTCGTGGCCGCTCCCTGCCTTGGGCTCTGGGAAGAGCAACGCCAAAAGCAGGAGCGTGAGCAACACGCCTCCTATGAAACTCAATGCGTACTTCATGCTTTCATGCGTTTGATGTAGTCCGTAATGCCTTTGTAGTGCAGCTGCACAATGCTCTGCACGCCTTCCTCTGTCAGCACGGCGGCGCACTTGGTATGGAGCAGGATGTAGAAGCGGGCTTCATAGTCGGGGTCTTTGTCGCCCCAGTCTGCGCGTAGGGGGTTCTGCTTGCTGTCGTAGTCGCCCTTGGCCTTGTGTGCGTCGAAGCCGTTGATGTAGTCTTTCAAGCATTCCTGCGCAGCGTTCCACAGGTCGGTAGCTAGTAGGTCGGCGTTGGTCTGACCGGGCGAGGTGTACACGCACCAGCCGCCTGCGCTCTTCCACTGCCCGTCCGCTCCTGCGGCGTTGTGGTGGATGGACACGAGCATCACATTCTTCGCACCGTGCTTGTCGCAATACTTGTTGGCGCGTTTGCAACGCTCGGCAAGGGAGATGTCGGTCTCTTCGGGTACAAGCAAATGCGCCTCAATACCCTTGCTCTGCAAGGTGCTCACCAGTCGGTGGGCTATCTCCCGTGCCTTCTTGTATTCGCGCAGCCGTTTGTCGGGGCTGCACTTGCCGGGCGTGTTCTCGCCGTGGCCGTTGTCAATGAGTACTATCATCGTCTTTCTCTTTTAGTTCGTCAAGGTTCACGTCAAAGTGCCGCGCCGTCTTGTCTACCATGATTTGCTGCAACACTTTCCAAAAGCGGTGTTCGGCCTCGGGGCGGCAGCTGCTCTCGTTCTCCAGTATCGACCACGCTTGCTCAAAGCAGATGACGCCGGTCAGTATGTACGACAAGGGCACCTGCATATGGATGAATACCCAGTGCTCTACCAGGAAGGCCAAGAATATCAACGATAGTCGCTTGGGGATGGTCTGTTTCACCACCTTGCCAAAGGCGAATGAGGTGAACTTCACTTTCTTCCGGTCGGTCTTCTCGGGGTAGGCATCGTGTACGCGTTTGTCAAGTTTATAGGCGGTGTAGGCATCGTAGAGGATGAAGATGATGGCTACTGCTATCAATGGGAAGGTCGGGCGAAACTCTGCCACTATCCAGCCAACCATGCCGCCTACGGCCATGATGGCTATCTTCCATAGCTTGATTACGATTTCCATATTACCCATCTGATTAAGTGTCCTACAACCACTCCGACTACCGTGCAGCCGAAGTCTATCCAGTCCCACTTTCCGCCCCACGACTTGTCCTTGAACTCCAACGCGGCGGCTACGCCCACTCCTGCATACGCGGCGCAATAGGGGGTGTTGGCTCCAAGCCCTATCAGCACGCCGCCCACAAGGTGTTTGTCTCGGTTGCTTGTCCCGAGCCATCTGATAATCTTCTTCATATATTGTTTATGTCTTGAATTTGTCCCAGTCCATGTTGTCTTTCTCTGCCCAGCCCTCGGCAAGTGCCGACTGTATGTGTGCCACTATAGCGAGGTAGAACTCGTGCAGTTCGTCCACGCTCTCGAAGGTGTAGTACTGCGGCTCTTCCTCCGTGCCGAATTTGAACTTCACCGGCAACGTCTTGCCATCGGTCTGTACGGCCAAGTCGTGTGCGGCCTTGTAGTTGAGTTGGTTCTCCGTCGACAGCCACACCTGCATATCCTTGTAGGTCAGGCCGCTCAATATCTTCTCGTCCACGTTGCGGTTTATCTGTTCCGTCACCGTCGAGCGTATCTCGTCCGTCGTGGGCTTCCGGGTGTAACGCTTGCGCCAGTTCCAGCCCATCCTGCCGTCCGTGCCGTAGCCGTAGATGAGTTCCCACTTCTGCCGGCCAATCTGCATCAGCTGGTCGTCGCGTTCCGTGGCTCCGTATCTTTTTTCCATAATGTCTGCGTTTGTGGTTACAAAACTATAGCGTGTTCCCTCGTACCGCCGTTTAACTTTTGCAACGCGGTTAGGTGAAGCGGTATTTTGTCTTGCCGCCGTCAAACACCTCGCTCACAATGACGGTCTCAAACGGGAAGCCGTTCTCCACTTCGCTCACTTGGTTGAGGATGTTCTTCATCTCTTCCGAGGCGGTGAAGAACTTGCCCCAGGTGCCGCTCTGAATGTCCTTGAACGACACAAGGTAGCGGTCGTCGCCTTGCGACGTCTTCACGTCTTTCTCGTAGTCATACACCTCGATGGGCTTGTTCTGGATGTTTGCCAGGCGTATGCTGTTGCCGGCAAAGCGTTTCTTGCCGTCCTTGGGCTTATAGGTTATGCCCATTTCTCCAAACTTCTTCATTCTTTTTCCTGTTAGTTTGTAAAATAAGTTTTTGCAGTCTGCATGGCACGCCATTCCTTTGAACGAGCCGATGACGACTTGTCTTCTCTTTCTCGATTTCACGCGCGCCAACTTCCGTGCGGCGTTCTGTTTCGTCCGCTTCCGCAGCAGCGAGTGTGTTCCGTAGTTCACGTAGCCCAAGTAGTCCAGCCCCACACGCAGGGGGCGCACGGCTTCGCTGGGCTTGATGTGCAGCCCGATGGCTTCCGTTTCTGCCACAAGCAGGTTGCGGAGTTTCCACAGGCTTTTCTTGTCTGCGCCTTTTATCACAATGTCATCGCAATAGCGGTAGTACAGTGACCGTTCTTCTCTCTGCCCGTCTTTCTTCACAAGGTAGTAACGCCCTGCGGCTTTCTCCATCTTGTGGTCTATCTGGTTCAAATAGAGGTTGGCAAAGCATTGCGAGGAACGCAGCCCTTTCGACAGTCCTTCGGGAAGCAACTCGATGAAGTTGTCGAGGATGGGCAGAACTACGGGGTCGCTCACATACTCCCTTATCAGTGCCTTCATGCGCCGCTGCGATATGTTGTCGTAGTAGTGGCGTATGTCGCTCTGGTAATAATAGGCGGTCAGTTCGGGCACGTTGTGGGTGTCTTCTTCCTCAATGTGGTGTAGCCAGTGCATACCTCTTCCTTTGATGCTTGCGGCTGTATTCTTTATCAGCACGGGGTAACAGTACTTCTCTATCACCACCATCACGGCATGGCAGCCCACGCGGCCGTACACTCTCGGGGCTTGCACCTTTCTAACTTTCGGGCCGTCCCTTACTTCCATCTCGCGAAACTCTCTTATCCGGAAGGTTCCGCTTGCCAGTTCCTTTTGTAGTCGGGTGCACATCTCTTTTTTCTGCGGCCGGTATTTCTCCCGTTGTTCCGCACATTCCAGATGCCCAACCACATAGTCAAAGGCTTCTTCTACATTCCCCTCGCTGGCTATCTCGCCCGAAATGTCGGCAAGGGGGAACGTCGTTTTTTCTGTTTCCATTCTTCTTTTTTGTTTGTTTCGCGCCTTCAAGGCACTCAGTTATGTTCCGGCTTTCTGCCTTGCGCCATTGGGCACGGCGAGGGTTGCCGAGGCTCGTGTCTTTCGCTCGCAGCCTTGGCCAGCTCGTGGCCGTTGCCGTAGGAACGATTGTCTAAACAGGGCATCTCTGCCACCGCTTATTCTGATTTTCTCCACAAGTGTGTGGGCTTTGCCATTTAATGTGAGCCGAGAGCCGTAGTTCGTGTTCGAGTTCGAAGATGCGTTATTCGCATTCGCATAGACGAGACCGCCATTCGCATTCGCATTGTTGTTAGCACGACCAACGACACGGCCGTAAGACACTCTACCTTCTTGTTGGGTGTGGAGCCAAGGCTTGCACCAGGCCTCCACACGTTGTTGTTTTTCTCTTTCTTCGTTTCGCCATTTTCGGTGGCGGGAGTGAGCAGTCCTTGGGGGACTCTCACTCCGACGCTCTGACGCTTTTTTCGTCCGCTTCGCTCGCGCTCTATTCGACGATGACGATTTTTCCGATGAAGGCGAGCCGAGAGCCGCAGCTCGTGCTCGAGCACGAAGAAGCGTTATTCGCATCCGCACAGACGAGACCGCCACCCGCATACGCATGGGCGCTAGCACGACCAACGACACGGCCGCGGCTATGTGTATACCATTGCGCATCGGAGTAGTTCTCGTTCCACTTGCTGTTGTCGGAGGTCACACGCGAGGCTATCACGTCGGCATAGCGGCCGAACTTCACACGACCAATGCAGTAGCCGCTTACGTTCAAACCTTGCACTACACGCTCTTCACCAGTCGTCGGGTCGTAGATGTGCCACTTGGCATCAACGGGGTCATTGGTGCTCTCCACACATTTGTTCTTCTTGAACGAGGCGAACGACTCCACATTCACGGCAATGTTGTCCATCCACTCGTAGCAGCAAGCCACGAAGTTCTGCAAGCCGAAAATGATGTTGCCAAGGCTGCCCGTCGAATTGCCCTTGCGTGTCACGTTGCCGAAGGTGTTGGCATTGTTCGCGCCGGTTATGTAGTCCGAGCCGCAGCCGTATCCACACTGTGCCTGTATGTCGCGGTCGCCCACGAGTGCCATCACAAGGTTGGCAATGTCTTTCGACATCTCGTAGTCAATGGCTTGGAAGCCGCTTCCTCGCATCTCGCACAGGTTCATAAAGTCCTTGCAGGTGTAGTGCATCGTCGAGGTCGGCACACTGCTGTTGCTCACACGGCCTGTGGCGTCATACTTCCAGTCGCCGTTGGTCGTGCTCGTTCCGTCACCTCGTTGCGTGCGCTGGCCGCTGATGCTTCGGGGTCGCATAAGTGCATCCATGGTCAGGCCGTACACACCTACAAGGCGGTCTTGCGTATGCACCCAGTCGGGTTCTATGGCTTCCAGTGCTTCGCTGTCTACGGCTATGCACTCTAGGTCGTCAAACCCATTGGGCGAACTGAACACGAATTTCTTGGCGCCTGTCGGCACGTCGCAGAACACGTAGTCACCAAGCACAAAGTCAAACAGGGCATGGCTCACGCTCATGTTGAACGTGCCGACAACCTTGTCGTCTTCGTCCACGAATATGGCTCCTACAAGCGACGAGTTCACGCCCGGCCACCTCACTTGCTTCATGCCTTCCACGTTCACTTCGTAGCAGTTGTGGTTGGCATTGTCTTGCAGTGCATAGGTGTCGCCTTTCTTCAAACTGCCTGAATACACGCACGACAGTGCCTTCCGCAGGCAGTCTGCGAGTTTCACGCGCTGGCATTTGGTGGCGGTGGATAGCGGCTCGCTGGTCAGACTCGAGGCGAAGAGGTGCTTTTTCTGGTTCTTGTAGTCGTTTACGCCCTTGTACCAGTAGGGTTTCAACCGCTTCATGATGTCGTAGCCCACACCGGCATTGTCGCTCGGGTCATACTCCGTGCCGTCTGCCATGAGCGAGTAGTTGCTGTCGCTTATCTGCTCACACAGCATCTTCGGGTCGTTCGCATCCGAGGTGTCGTAGGTGCACTTGTACACGTGGCAGTCTTCCTCAATGCGCTTGAAGTGGCCGCTCGCCTCAAAGTCGTCACCGCTCGTCTCGTTCTCGGGGTTGGTGATGTTCTGCGTATCGTTCTCGGTGTCGTCAAACGTCACGTAGGAGTATTGCGAGTTGATGACTTCCAACTTGGGGAAGTATTTCTGCAACGTCGTTACCTCGCTGTCCTCCACAAGCTCGGTGAGTATCCATCGGCCGATAATGCCGCTACACTGCCCTGTCTCGTCATAGGTGCTGCCGTTGGCGTCAATGCCTACGGCTCCGCTCTTCATGATGCCGCGAAGCATTTCCACACTGGCGGTGGCGTTCACGCCGGGGATACGAACACTCTTCAACTGTCCTGCCGTGGTGATTTGCCGCAGCAAGGTCATGGTGTCTATCTTCGGACATTCGTCAAGGAACATCTTCTTCACGTTCGTCATGCCGGCAATGGTCAGTCCGCCGGGGTAGGTGAGCTTCGGCAGGTTCTTGAAGTAGAGGGTGGTCATCGTGGCGGGCAGTTCAAGGGTCTCTACCGGGGCTGTCTCGGCAAGGTCGATACTCGACAACTGCGAACCGCTTGCCAACACTTCTTTCAGTCGCGGACAGTAGGAGGCGATAACGCTGGTTATCTTCGTGTTCCTTATGTCGATGCGTTTCAAGAAACTCTTGTTGCCCATGTTGAGCTGCGTGATGGCTCCGCTGCCTTCCTCGGGGGTGTAGTCCTCTCCGCCAAGGATGAGTTCTTGCAGCATCTCGCAGTTCGAGATGTCCCAACCCTCGGCTTTCGGGGTGCAGCTGCTGATGTCAAGGCTCGCAAGGCGTTTCGCACCGAACACGTAGAGCATCGTGCCTGCACCGGTGGCTGTCATGCCGCTCTTCAGCGTGTAGCTCTCTCCGGCTTTCAGATAGCAACTGTCCACACAGGCGTCGGCACGGTCTACGCCAATGCCGAAGAAACCGTCCTGCGCTGCGGTTATCTGGATGCTGATGTCGGTACCAACGGCGCGCATCTTGAACGGATTGGTGTAAAGCTCGCCCACCTGGTAGTAACCGTCGCGGTAGGCAAAGCGTTTCTCAAAGGTCACGGGCAAGTCCTCATACCGCAGGCCGTGAACGGCATAGTAGTAGTTGGCTCCTGCCTTCGAGTTCTCAATGTACTTGCGCTCGCCGTCAAACGAACTGGTTATCTTCGCCCACTTCTCTATGCGGTCGGTAATCCAAAGTTTCTTGCAACCGTCGGACGAGAATATCTTGATGCCGTCGGCCTCCGCGCTTCTCATGTCGTTGGCTATGTCGTGCAGGGTGATGGTGGTCTTACCGTCGGCTTCCAGCCAAAACTTGTCGGCAGCATAGCCCTGCTTGAACATCACGGAGTTCCAGCCTTGGTAGTAATGCTTGGGGTCGGTCACACTGTCCAAGTCCCAAGGCACGGTAATGCCGCAGTCGTTGTCGGCAAGCCAGCAGCAGTCACCGTCGTACCAGTGGTTGAAGTAGGCACGTGTCAGTCCGTTCGTGTCAAGGTAGAAGCCTATCATCATGTTCTTGCTTCGCTGGTCTACGGCAAGCACATAGTCCGAACCTACAATGTAGCAACCAGTGGAGCGCACGTTGGCATAAAGGTAGAGTTCCTCGCTGAACTTCTTCAGTCGGTTCTCCTTCGTTCCTGCTACGGTCTCGCCGTGCAGGGTGATGTCTCCGTCGTCCTCAGTGAGGTCGTGCGAGCATTGCTGCGTCCACATGAGCCACTTGTACAGGTTGTACGGCACTTTCTTACCCTTTGCGTAGAGGTCATTCAAGTCGTCGTCATCGGGGTAACGGCTCTCGTAGTAGCCAAGCCATACGGGTTCGCCGGTCGATGCGTCGGTCTTCATGAGGTCGTCCACGCTGTTCACGCCTTGCAACCAACAGAAGGAGTCGTATTTCAGATACTCAAAGCACTCCACGGGGTTGAGCACTCTGCCTGTCACGCCCCATTTCTTGGTGCTCGTGTCGTAGGCCATAGTGCCGGTAGTGTCTTTCCACTTGCCGCCGCTGTACTTCACATACTTGTAGTCGTTGGTCAAGTACACTGTGCCCCAGTCGTAGTTGGCCACGTCGTCTGCCAACACATCCGCGAGTGTCTTGTCCACCTCGGTCGGGTCGGCGGTGGCGGTGGTCTCTACCATGCTGCCCGTACCGTCATTCTCCAAGAAGATGTGCTTCTCGCCGCAGTACTCGCTCAGCATATAGATGTTGGAGGCTATCAGTGTATCGCTGTTGGCGAGGGTCTGTACCTTGAACACGTTGAGGTCTTGGCCTTTCTCGGCAACGAGTTCCACAAAGTCGCCGTAGTTCAAGCAACCGTCGTTGTAGCCGCCTACTTTCTCAAAACCGAAAAAGTCGGGATTGCCTTTGTCTACGTTGAAGTTGGCCTTGGCATGGAAGTACGCGTAGGTCTCGTTTGTCGCGTCCACGCTCTGCTGGTCGGTGCGGAACAGGGCGCACGTCACGCTGTCAATGCTGGTGTTGAGCGTGCCGTCTCCGTTGTAGGCGTTCTGCGCAGGGGTCATGTAGTCCGCACCCATCGCACGCTGGGTCTTGTTCATCAGCTCCATGGTGGCTCCGTTGTTCGCGCCGGTCGAGTCGGAGTAGTCTACCTTGATGGTGATGGTCTTCACCCACAGGCCGTTGTCAATGACTTGCACCTTGCTCTTGGCGGCCATCTTCTTGGCTTTCTGAAACTTGGCAAGTGACGTTGCGTCGTCCTTGAAGTCGTCCTCGGTGTGCAGCATCTCTATCTTGCAGTTCTTGAACTTGCCTTTCTTGTTCTTGATGGGGCGAAGCGAGGAGGTCGTTCCTTGGTTGACGGTCGGCACGTTGTACACCTTGCAGTCCTGCCACGGGCGGTCGGGGAAACGGATTACCCAGTCGTAGTAGGCTTTGGTCTTCTTGTCGCCGTCCAGCTTGTCAAGGTAGCCGGGATAGCTCTGTTCAATGTCGGGGGTATCGGCATTCTTCAACAGGGTAACGCAACAGAGTCCGGCGTTCATGCACGCTTGCAGGGTGGGTCTGTCCTTGGTCGTTCCCTCGGCGGTCTGCGAGGCCATCACTTGGTTCTTCTCGTACTCGGTAAGCATGGCGGTGGTGTCTTTCTGCCCAACGAGGTAGTTGTTGAACGCCTGTCGGTAGTTGTAGTAGGTCGCCCAACCGATGGCGCGGTACAGGTAGATGTCGGCTTTCGTACCGTCAAACTGCATCTGCATATCGTTGTGGGCAAACTTGCCGGCATTGTAATAGGTGGCTCCGGCCTCATCGCCGTTCACGTATATCTTGATGCTGCCGATACCGGAGTAGGGGGCAATGCTCGTCGGTTCTATCACGATGTCGAAACGGGTCTCCTTGTCGGTGGCATATAGGGCTACGGCGGTTTGCTGCGCGCCCAAGTCGTCGGGGTCGGCAGCGGTCGCTCCGTCGCAGGTGAACACGAGTTTCTCGCCGGTCACGTAGAAACCCAACTGGTTGTCGCCAAGGCAGTCGATAATTCTTGCCGTGCGGTCTTCCACGTTCTTCACCTTGATGGTGAAACTGATGGCCATACCGTTCTGCTCAATGCTGGTGTTGGCGAATGGCTTGAACGAGCAAACGGCTTTCATGTCTTCGGCAATGCGCAGTGCCATGCGTCCCTTGTCGTTCTCCGTGCCGTAGCTCGATGTGCCGTAACTGTCCTTTACAAAGCCGTTGCTCGACCAGTTGCAGTTCTCTACGGTGATTTCCACCTCTCCGTCTTTGATGGTCTTGTCGGTCTCGCCGTTGCTGCGTGAGTCCATGCTGATGTTGAACTCGCGCATGGTGGTCACTTCTTCCACGTCTACGAGTGAACCGTCTACCACAAAGGTGGCAGTCTCTGAACTGATGTCGCCGCACATTATCTTCACCGTTACGCTCTTCGTACCGTCATGCACGCTTTCCTGCACTTGTTTGGTGAACGTGTTTGTCTGGCCGCGGTAGGCTATGGTGGTGGTCTCTTGTGCACCGTCGTAATACACCACGGCTTGGGGCTCGTCGGTGTTGGCTACGTACACGGCATAGTCCACTTCAATGTTCTCGTACAACTTGCGCTTACCCTGCAACTGCTCGGTGTACCAGCGCATGGCTACAATCGGGGTGGTGTTGCCGCTCTCCACTACCATAACGGCGGTGTGCAGATAGTTGCCCACTACGCCCGAACCTACGTCTTCGCCGTGGATGCGCAGGGGATAGGCGCCGTGTTTCAGTGTCTCGCCCAAGCAACTTTTGGGGTCTATCGTGATGGAGTGCGAATAGGTGTCGAGTACTACGCTGGTGCCGAGTGTCTGCCACTCTCCGTTGAGGTAGATTTCGGTCACTACCTTGATGCCCTTGTCGGAGGCGTTGTTGGCAAACTTGTACATGGGGATGCTCTTCGCGGCTCCTCCAGCGGCAAGGGCGGTGCTGGTGGTGTAGTTGAGGGTCTGCACGCTGCTGATGGTCACGTCCACACCGCTCACGTTGATGTTGCGGCTGCCGGTATTGCCGGCGTCGTCATAGGCAATGAGCTGAAAACGCTTCGTCGTGGCGGTCACAAAGTAGCTGCTCACGTCCATCTCAAAGTCGTAGGTGTCGCCGCTGGCGGATGAGGCGCGGTTGAACACAAAGGTCTCCAACGTCTGGCCGGTGTCGCGGTCTTTGAGCAATACTTTCTCAATCATGTTGCTCAGCTCTTGGCTGCCTTGCGTGGTCACGCTTCGCACGGCCGCACGCATCACTACGTTGCCGCCTGCCTTGGCATAGAGTGGGCTTTGCTCAAACTGTATGCTCACAATGGTGCCGCTGCTCTCGCCGCCTCCGCCGCCTACGGCAAACTGCACTTCATCGCCTACGGCTTCTTGTTCTGCGTTCTGCAATTGCAGCTTCACTACGCCTTGGGTTTCGGTGTCGATGTGCAGGTTGGTGGGGATATTGGCGTATGCGCCTCCCGTGGAGAAGGCTTCCTTGCCGTCTTTCTCGGGGGTGTCCGATGTGGCAACGGCGGTATTGCCGCCTCCGCCGAACTCTACCCATGGCTTCAAGTCGGCCGGGTTGATGTCGGCCACGGTACGGGTAAACTGGTAGGCTTCCCACTTGGGCGAACCGTTGCTGGTGGTCTCCGAGGTTTTGTAGGTGAGCACAACGCCGCTCTTCATATACGACAGTCCGCTCTCTTTCTCCTTGTCCTGTACGGCCTTGATGGCGGTGGAGAGGGTATACTCGGTATCTTCGCAGATGTCGTTCACGTTCACGGTGTTGCCTATCGC